>JBFJXU010000125.1:0-6010 GCA_041622975.1 Thermoplasmatota archaeon | reverse complement strand
ACGCGGCGAGGGCGGCATCCTGCGCAACAGGCACGGCGAGCCCTTCATGGCCGAATACGCGCCCACGGTCAAGGACCTGGCCAGTCGGGACGTGGTCAGCCGCGCCATTTACACGGAGATCCGCAAGGGCAACGGCATCGGACCGGAAGGCGACCAATACGTCCACTTGGACATCAGCCACTTGGACCCGGAAGTCATTGACAAGAAACTCCCCGAGGTCACCGGCTTTGCCCGGACGTACTTGGGCGTCGAACCCAAGACCGAACCAATTCCAGTGGCACCCACTGCCCACTACGCCATGGGCGGCATCCCCACCAACGCAGATGCCGAGGTGGTCCACGACGCCAACAACACTCCCGTCACCGGCTTCTTCGCTGCAGGCGAATGCGCATGCGTATCGGTACACGGCGGCAACCGCCTAGGAACCAACAGTCTCCTCGACCTCGTAGTGTTTGGGCGCCGGGGCGGCAAGAAGATGGCGGAGTTCTGCAAGACATCTGACTGGCTCCCCATCCAGGACGACGGCCAGACCAGCGTCGCCACCATGTTGGAGCGCTTCAAGCACGGATCAGGCAAGGAGTCCGTGTCGGTCATCCGCGCCGAGATGCAGGAACACATGATGGCCCTGGCCGGTGTGTACCGGACCGAGGAAAGCCTCACCCAATGCATCAAGGAAATCCAGGCCCTGCGCAAGCGCTACCAGGATGTCAAGGTGGATGACCAGGGCAACCTGTTCAACACGGAACTCCTGGAAGCCCTCGAACTAGGCTACCTCCTCGACATCAGCCTAGCCGTGTGTGAAGCGGCCCTCGCCCGCAAGGAGTCCCGTGGCGGCCATGCACGCGACGATTACCAAGGCCGTGACGACGAACAATTCCTGAAGCACAGCCTCGTCTACCTCGACGGCGACCAAACCCGGCTGGATTACAAGCCCGTCGTCATCACCCGATACCAACCCATGGAGCGTGTGTACTAATGGACACGAAGAGCGTCACCCTGAAGATCAAGCGCTTCAACCCGGAGGCCGGCGACCAGGCTGCCCACTTTGAGACGTACGACCTCGACGGCGTCCTCCCCACCGACCGTGTCTTGGACCTCCTGTTGCGTGTCAAGTGGGAACAAGATGGTACCCTAGTGTTCCGCCGTTCGTGCGCCCACGGCATCTGTGGCAGCGACGCCATGGTCATCAATGGCAAGAACCGCCTTGCGTGCAAGATTCTGGCCAAGGACCTGCCGGACACCATCACGGTCGAGCCCCTCAAGGGCCTCGCCGCCAAGAAGGACCTTATCGTGGATATGGAGCCCTTCTTCGCGTCCTACGAGAAGGTAAAACCATACCAGATTACGGCGCACGAGCCCCAAGGCCGCGAGCGTATCCAGTCGGCTGAGGCACAGGCACTCATTGATGACCAAGCCAAATGCATCATGTGTGCATCCTGCACAACAGGCTGCCCCAGCTTCTGGTCCAACGGAGACTTCGTGGGCCCCGCCGCCATCGTGCAAGCCAGCCGCTTCCTGTTCGACGACCGCGACGAAGGCAACGAGGAGCGCATCGCCGCCCTCAACGACTACACAGGCGTCTGGCGCTGCCGTACCATCTTCAACTGCGTCGAGGCCTGCCCCCAGGGAATCGACATCACGAAGCACATTGGTAACGTCAAGAAGGCCATCCTAACGGGTGGTACTGAATTCCTGATGCCCAAGAGCGCCTAGCTTAGGCCACCAGCCCGTTTCATATTGCCGTAGCGCAATCCACGCGTGATGGGGGCGGCATGGCAGGCGTACCAAGATGCGTGGCGTCTCCTGTGGAAGGATAAGGAACTCCTATTGGTTCCGCTGTTGGCGGCGTTCATTACCGTCAGTCTGTGGGTCCTCGGCTTCGCCGTACTTGCAATCACGTTCACCCCGCAGCCCACGAATCTCCACTTCGCGGCGCTCGCCTTCGTGTTTGCCTTGGGTCTAGCCGCCGCGTTCACCTTCGCTAAGGCGTTCACGTGCGCGGTGGCGTTTGAGCGAATTTCGGGCGGTAACCCGACCTTCGCCACGGGCGTTCGTGCCGTGCGGCGACGGGCCAAGCCGCTGTTGGCATGGACGCTCGCCTACGCATTCGCGGTGACGCTGCTGGCACTCCTTGCCCGGATGACCCGCCGCCGTGCACCAAGTATGGCTGGAGGCGTCGCCTTCGAAATTGCCACCATGTTTGTGGTCCCGAGCATCATGCTCGACAATCATGGCGCGTCGGGGGCATTGCGGCGAAGTGGTACAATGGTCTTCGACCGGTTTGGTGGCGTGACGCGACGTGCCATTAGTTTCGGCTTGATTGGGGGGATTATCGCCGCAGCGACGGTCTTTGCGGGGTTGCAGTTGGGTGGCTTTGTGCTCTCGGTGCTGCCCGACTCCTTGCTCCACGGGTGGACCGTGGTCCCCCTTCTCATAGCACCAGTGCTGCTTGCATGGCTATTCCTAGCCTTGCACGGGGTGGCGAGCGTTGCCTACGACACAGCAGTGTATCTCTCTGTGACGCGCGATCAACGTGGCTGGTTCCAGGACGCGGCACTTTTGGCGCCGTTCCAATAACGAATACGGCATCCTTTTGCCAGCATGCCGTTCCAGCGGCCATGTCCCTGTCGCGCAGTTGGCAACTCATGAAGGACTCCGCCCGCGTCGTGAAGGCCGACAAGGAGCTCTTGTGGATGCCCGTTCTCTCGGCCATCGCGAGCATTGTGACCGTGCTTGCCATCATGGGCATCGGCATCAGCATCGGCATGTTCGATGCCCAAGGCAACGTCAGTGGACCCGGACTAGCATTGGCGGCGCTCCTCTATGTGTCACTCGCGTTCGTCACCCTGTTCTTCAACGCCGCAGTTGTTGCTGCAGCGACCGAACGGCTGGACGGTGGCGACCCCACGGTCAAGAGCGCCTTGGCCGCCGCTTGGAAGCGGAAGGGCCGCTTGTTCATGTGGGCCATCGTGGTTGCTACGGTGAACGTTATCCTGCAGGCAATCCGTGAAAGAAGTGGGATGGTTGGACAAATCATGGCAGGGCTTGCTGGCATCGCATGGAATCTTGCCACCTACTTCATGGTCCCCGTGCTGCTGTTTGACGACAAGCGCATCGGTGACAGCCTCAAGCACTCCGGAGGCTTGTTCAAGAAGACGTGGGGCGAGACCGTTGTCGGCGAGGGCGGACTGGGGCTGGCCGCATTCCTCGTCACGGCAGGTGTGGCCGTCGTGGGATTCATCCTCATGCAGGGCCTCGGTGCCCTGCTCGGTGCCGGGGGGCTCATCTTTGGCCTCGTGCTAACGGTGTTCGCCGTCCTGTTGTCCATAGTATTCTTTAGTGTCCTGCAGGGCGTCTACAAGGCTGCCTTGTACCGCTATGCGACCAAAGGCGACGGTGGCGAATTCTTCCGCACAGACGTCCTGGCAGGGACTTTCCATTGAGCACGGGGTCCAACGGTTTCAGCCAAACCCTATCAAGGGGGCCGAGGGGTATCCCGCGGATGCGGTGGGCCATTCTCGTGGTCATGCTTGCCCCCGTTGCGGCGGCAGCCAGTCCATACGGGGTCAGTTTTGATCTCCATCGCCCCCTGGACGTAGCCAACGCCAGCACCATGGCATGCCCCTCCAGCGAACTGGAGGTCCTCGAGAACGCCCAGGAGATTCGGTTCCGTGAATTGCCTGCTCGCATCGATGGCTTGCAGGCAGGCCTAGCCCACACGGGTTGCGCCGAAATGGTGTTCGCCCTCGACATCCCGGATGGCATCGACCATCTGCACGTGCGGGGACTCATCGGCCGGTCGGTAGAAACGCAGGAAATGCTGCGACCCATCTTCCACCAACGAGTTGCCGTACAGGATGCTGAAGGTCGACCAGTATGGAGCCACGACCTCGTAGACCCCAGCAGTGAAGACCGCGAGGTTGGCCCCGTCGAGCCGCCCCTAATCGCCAACCACCTACTCCAGGAGCGCATGTTGCTATCTTGGCAGTTCACGGAAGAATCTCACCAGGCACCCGCCACCCAGGAGGTAGCGGGCACGCTTCGCTCACCGCGCATCGAATTCTCCGACCTGGCTGGTTCCGCGTATCAAGTGGGGGGAGATTCCTTTGCCAGTGGCGACTTGTTGGTCGAAGGCCGCCGCATTGCCATCTTCATCCCCGAACAATTGACCTCATCCTACGAGGTCGAGCCACGCATGACGTTCCCGGCTCGGCTCGGACTCTCGCATGTTATTGCGCCGGATGGGTCCCGCATTGACGAGTTGACCAGCCGGTACGATAACGGCTACTGGGGCGTCGGCCATGGCGACATTTTACTGGAACGCCAGCAGGACCTCAACCTTGTTCGACTGGGGCACAACTTGATTGCCCGCCACGGCCCCGGTGAGTACGTATTCTACTTTGCCACGGTCGTCAATCAGGATACACCGACCGGAACATTGGCGCTCCTGACAGGGGCAAGCGCCATGCCACTGATTGCTGGCGCAGCCATCGTTACGCGGCACGTCAGCCGCGACCGGGGCATGCCCCAGGCATTCCAGAACACCGCCCGCCCCGACCTCATGGCTATGGTCTTCGTGTGGGTCGCCGCATTGGTCTTCGTCATCGGCACGGCGGCCGTCGCGGGCACCGACCTACTGCGCCTGCACCCCCTAAGCCCGGCCGGGCTTGCCTTCTATGGACTGCTCATGGCAGCCCTCACCGCGTTGTTGTTCCTCAACGGACGCCACGAGCGCCGTCGCTCCACTTTCCTGGGCCAAGTGGTGGCTCATGAGAAGGCTGAAGTGGAATCCTTGGAGAAATCCAACCGCGACTTACAGGCATTTGCCGCCATGGCGGGACACGACCTGAAAGGACCCCTCAGGGCGATTCGTGGCTACATCGACCTAGCCCGGCGGCGCCTTGGCGAGGACGTGGACGAAGGCGCCATTGAGCACCTTGCCCAGGTGGCCACCAGTGCCGAACACTTGGATGAACTCGTTGAGGAACTGATGGCCTATTCTGCCCTCGACGACGTGGTGGTCAAGGCCACCGTGGACCTCAACCGAGCCGCTGAGCGAGTCCAGGAGCGCCTGGCTACCGAAATTCAAGAATCGAAGGCCGACATTGCGATTGAAAAACTGCCGCAGGTCGAAGCCAACGCCGTCCTCATTGACCAAGTGTTGGAGAACCTCATTGGAAACGCCATCAAGTACCGTTCTGAAAGTCGGCCGTTGCAAGTTACGGTGAAGGCCGAGCAACGCCCAGGCGCATGGCGGATCCGGGTTTGCGACAATGGGCGCGGGATTCCACCGGCATTCCAGGAGCATGTGTTTGCTCCGTTTCGGCGGCATGAATCAGGCAGTATTCCCGGAACCGGCCTCGGCTTGGCGCTCTGCAAACGAATCATCGACAGCCACGGCGGGCGCATGGGGCTAGAGAGTGGCACCACGGGCTCTACGTTCTGGTTTGAACTACCCGTAGCCGTGGAAGGCGTGATCCGTTGGTAAGCCCAGCCGGATAAGGAGGCCCACGTGGCCTAGACGGCCCGCGATGCGGTCAATTTCGTCAAGCAGGCGTTCCACTTCCCGGTCGGTCAACCGATACTCCATGTGACGTCCCCGCCGGCGAGGCGCCACCAGGCCAAGATCCCGGAGGTGGCGTAAGTGGTGACTCACGTTACTTGCTTCTTGGTCGGCGATGGCAGCCAATTCCGTGACAGTCGCCGGGCCTGTTCGAAGGCGGGTCAAGATGACGGCCCGCGTCGGCTCTACAATGGTGCGAAGGAGAGCCGCCGTGTCCATGGGCTAGGGATGCCGCAGGGATGTTTAAGGAGCAAGCGACCCGCACGGGGCATTCTTGAACACCCGCGCCGTCCTAGGTCTGTGCCCGACGACGACGAGCGATTCCGTGACCCGAAGGTAGGCATCCACAAGGTGTACACGCGCAGCGGAGACGACGGCACAACGGCCCTCGTCGGCGGCCAGAGGCTGGCCAAGGACCACCCACGTATCCAGGCCTACGGCGCCGTT
>JBFJXU010000124.1:0-6122 GCA_041622975.1 Thermoplasmatota archaeon | reverse complement strand
GTGAGCGACCGCCGGCCTGGCCCCCTCATTCTGCTGGCTCTCCTGTTTGCTGCGTTCCTTGGGGGTCGCCTTCTCATGGAACCAAGCGGGGCCGGACTTGCCCTGCTGTTCTTGCTGACGCCGGTCGCCACGCTAGCCTTGTCTGCGCTCTACACGTGGCGCCTGGCGGTGCCATTGGTCGCCATTGTCCTCGTGCTTGGCTTGGCCGCCCGGTGGTTCTTCCTAGCCGGTGGACCATGGGTTGCCGTGATTCTCGTTCCGGTCATGGTGGCATCAATTGCCATGGCGGTGCATACGGCAAGAATCGTGCTTGCCGAACAAAAAAAGGAGTAAGGGGAAAAGGAGCGGTGGGAGATCCTACGCGTTAGCGAGGTAAGGCAAGCCCGTGCGGGCGTTGATGCCGACCTTCTTGCCGTCGGGCATGTCGCAGGGGCTACCGCTGTTCGGCGTGTTGCCCTTCTTGCTGAAGAAGTAAATGACCTGCTTGCGGCCACCCTTCAGTTCGACTTCCCGGCTGTGCAGGACGTAGGTTCCCTTGTCGGTAGTGTGTTCGTAGGGCATAGTGCATCCCTTACTTGCGACTTGGACTGGCTATCTTAACCGCTTTGATTCCAACAGGAGGGAACCAGGAAGGGATGTGGCGGGCCATGCGGCTGATATATCAACTCAAAGGTGGGCATGGGAACGGCTCTGCGTAGCCCCATGGCCGTTGCGTGGGCACATGCCCATGGATGCGAGTCCGGACCGCCGGATTCGAACCGGCGTATGGCGGATCTACAGTCCGCTGCCTAACCGGGCTAGACTAGGTCCGGGTGGAAGCGGCCGACATGGGGGTCCCATTTGACCGTTGCGTTGTCGAGGATGCCGGGCACGGGCTGCCTTGAAATGGCGTGGCTGCCTCGCCGGCGCCGTGGAACTCCCCGGAGACCTGCAATACGCCAAGAGCCACGAGTGGATGCGCAAGGAGGGCGACGAAGCCGTCATTGGCATCACTGACCATGCCCAACAGGCTCTCAACGATGTGGTCTACGTCGAGTTGCCAGGCGTGGGTGATGAGCTCGACGCCGGCGACGTATTTGGCGTCGTGGAGTCCGTCAAGTCCGCCAGCGACCTCTACATGCCAGTGGCTGGCGAAGTCATCGCCGTCAATGAGGCCCTCGAAGACACGCCTGAACTGGTGAACCAAGACCCGTACGGCGACGGCTGGTTCATCCGCATCCGCATCACGGATCCTGGCGGCGCCGAGGACCTGATGGACGCCTCCGAGTACCAAGACTCCATCGAATGATTCGCTGGGGCATCCTTGCCGTGGCGGTGCTCTTGAGCATCGTGCTCAGCAAGATGCTTGGTGGCTTGTTCCTATTCCTTCCCATCCTCGTCCTACCCTTCCTTGGGTCTCGCCGCCCCCCGCAGGGTGCCAGGTGCCCTCTTTGTGGCCGGGAAGGCAATCCTGGTGCCACGTATTGTGACCAAGATGGGGCCCGGCTCCAGCAAGCCAACGAACCGAACCACTGACCAGGGGAAACCCACATCCAGGCATCATGGATGTACCGACGCACGCGGACCTCAAAGGTCAGGTCTGTCTCGTCACTGGCGCCAACCGCGGCCTTGGGGCACAAACCACGGCCGGCCTCAACGAATTGGGGGCAACTGTCTACGCGGGCTGCCGCGACCCCGCCGCCCTGGACGGCGTGCAAGATGCGTCGCCCGAAATCCGGCCCATCCGCCTCGACGTCCAAGACGAGGATGCCATCCAGTCGGCTATCCGGGCCGTTGTGGACGAGGCGGGTCGCCTAGACGTCGTGGTCAACAACGCCGGCATCGGCGATTGGCATGGCGCTGCCCTGCATACCTTGGATACAGAACGGCTCGATGCGGTTCTAGCCACGAATCTTCGAGGTCCAATGCTGGTCACGAAGTATGCCCTGCCTCACCTCCTCGAGCAACGCGGCAGCCGCGTTGTCAACGTATCAAGCGGCATGGGTGCGTTGGGAGAAGGTATGTCGGGGACCGCGCCGGCTTATCGTGTGAGCAAAACCGGACTTAATGGATTGACGGCCTACCTAGAAGGAGAATACGGGCCCCGGGGACTCATTTCGGCCAGCGTTTGCCCGGGGTGGGTGCGGACGGACATGGGTGGGGCCAATGCTCCGCGCTCCTTGGAGGATGGTGCCGACGGTATTGTGTGGTTGTGTCGCTTGGCCGAAGGCGCCCCGAGTGGACGTTTCTGGAGGGACCGGAAGATCATCGACTGGTAACGTATCTTCTCGGCGATGCATCTCGCTATAAGCCGTGGATTCGACACCTAACGTACTTCCTCCCCCGGAACGAATTGTGGGTTGATGAAACACGATCCTAGGACCATCACGGTCGGTTTGCCCTTACAGGCAGAATGGCTCAACTACTTGGTCAAGGACAAGCCGGACCAACTAGCCACCTTGTACCATCCAAAATGCGTGGTTGACGGACCGGGTGTCACTGCGCATGGTAGCCAAGACGTGGAACACTGGCTCAGGCGCTTAGCCAAGCACGCTCGGCGCAGTGAACTGGAAAGCCTGGTCACCATTGAAGCAAGCCGGGGCCACGCGATCTTTGAAACCCGGATTCACGGCCCTCTGGGGGCTCACGTGCTCCGCCACACTTGGCTGCTGGAAGACGGGCTAATTCGCGAACACCTGATTCGCGCATCCCACGTGTTCACCAAGCCCACCATGGCACAGGTCACTGCATAGGCCATGCTGTTCGCGCGTTCGGGACGTGGTTGTTCTCTAAGCGGCGTGGAGGATGTGCTCCGCTGATGTCAGGCCAGACCATGCGACCGCCGTTTGCTTGGCCGCGTACGCGCCCAGTTCGGCAAGCGGCACTTGCTGATTTCCATACTCAAGGCGACCGTGTTCGGGACAGCGGAAGGACTCCGCCTGGACGCCGTGGTGTAGTCGAACGATGCGCGCAACGGCGCGGTCACAAACGGGGCAAGCACCTTGGGTACGAATCATGCGGGCCATGCGGATGCATTAACGGCCATGCCTTGGTGGTTCGCGCCAGGAGAGTGAAAGCACAATGTATCCACTCATCCGCCAAGATGGTTAAGTAGGGATGAACGAGGCATGAGGGTATGATGGTCCTGAAGGCAATGGTGACTTCCATGTCGGCGATGGGCGGCGTCGGCGCCTTGCACGCCTCCGTGCTCATGGAAAACTATGCCTTACTGGCCGTCGGCGTAGGGTTGGCCGCCGCCAGCGTAATGCAGGCTATGGGCTTCAGAAGTGGATCGGGACCGGGACGAACGTAAGCACCAGCACGGCTATGGTAATCCCCGCCCAAACGCGACGCTTCGGGTCCAATTGTGTGCGGTCGTTCAGGGGGGGTGGATGATTGACGCCCATGAGCAGCACGAATGCCGCCATGAGAATCCACGCATCGAAGCGAAGGCCGAGCCAAAGGAGCAGGGCCATGGCACCGTATGCCGCGTAACGCATGCGGTCGCCGAGAATCGCCCGCGCCACGTGGCCTCCGTCCAATTGGCCTGCCGGTAGGAGATTGATTCCCGTGAGCAGGAGGCCCACCCAACCAGCGATGAACAGGGGATGGCTCAGGTGCTCGTCGTCGCCAAGCCAGGCGTCGAGTGCCACGAGCAGGAGAGGGTCGCCGAAGGAGATCAGGCCGTCATCCCATTCAATGGTCAACTTGGCTTCCATGCCTGATGGGATGGTGACTGTGCGTCGGTCCACTTGTCCGGGTTCCACCTTGCCGGTGAACGTCTCCGTCTTGGTTCCCTCGCCGTCAAGCACGAGGGTCCCCGTGTACGTCCATGTGTCTTGGACGTCCGGAGCAATCACCGAGAACGCGACTGTAGTATTGGAGCCTACGAAGGTCAGAATCGCCGTGTCGCGGTCCTCGAGCACCACCTCATAGTCGGTGCTGTCCGGGAATTCGGGCGTGCCGAGGTCCGGGATCCCAACAGCTCCTGCTTGGGTCATCAAGGCCCCCACCACGACTACGGGAATTGCGACCGCGAATCCGGCCAATGGCCCACTTGCACCCACATCAAACAATGCCTTGCGGTCCGGTAAGGGGTCGCGGAGACTAATGAATGCCCCCAAGGTCCCGATGGGCAGCAAGCCAATCGGAGGCAGGGGTAGGAAGTAAGGGAACGTGGCCCGCAGGCCATGGCGCCGCGCCGCGAGGAAGTGCGCCGACTCGTGAATGCCCAAGATGAGCATCAGGGGGACGGCGAACCAGAGGATTCCGCTAGTAACGTTCCCCACGGTCCACAACGTGCCTGCTTGGCCTCCATTGCGGTACCCCGCGGCGAGGACCGTGCCTGCCAAGGTCGTGGTTAGCAAGGTGAGAAGAAACAAGGTAATGTGGAGGCCCGTGCGGATGGGTTTTGGCGGAGGTCGCCGGAACAAGTAGAGGACATCCTCGCCGCCCTCGCGTCGGTACACGAGGGTCAGGTCCGGGTCAAGTTCCCTGACCTGCTTCTCCAGCGCCTCGAAGCGGTCGTCAAAGGTGGCTTCGTCCACCATGACGAAGAACATGTCCGCCTCTAGGCCATCCGCGTTCTCGTGCCGTGATTCGTAGACCCGGAAGTATTGGCCGACGAGGCCCTTGGCATCCACGTCGCTGGCCACTCGACCTTCCTACTTGAGGGTGTCCAGCACCTTGGCGGTCGCCGCTCCTACGGCGTCTTCGTCGCCGGGTGCGGCAAACACCCAGGCGCGCCAATGGTCCATGCGGCTGGCCTCGAGGCTCTGAACCAATCCACTTGCTTCGGCAAGGGGGACGAGGTCGCCATCGCGGCGGAGCACTCGCAAGCCGGTTTCGCGGTACCGCGGTGCGCGCGGGATATCTACCAGCACGTGGTGTTCGGGTACCCCCGCGTCCCCTGCAATCTCTTGCTGGAGGCTATCAGGGTCCATCGCCATGAGTTTGGCCGCCACCCCGCCATCGTCCTTGGTTTCCCAGGCACGCTTGTACAGTCGGCGGTTGTCCAGCCGGCCAACCAACTCGGCGCTCACGCCGCCGGCCTGGCGCAGTCGCCACAGGATGCCGTCATCTGTTTCCCGCTGCAACTGGTCAAGGGGTTCATCCAGCGCCAGGATGGCGGTCTGGAGCATGCGTTCACTCGAACGAACGGTGTGGTGCAGGTACACGGCGGGGTACATGAGGAACCGTGTGGTCAAGAAGGCCTCCGCGGCAACGAGGCCCGATTCGCGCAGCACGATTTCACCGTCCACCTGCTCAAGCGTACCTGCGATGCGGGCGGGGTCAGCGCCGCACTTGACGCCCGTATAGTGGGCGTCACGGACCAAGTAGTCCATCCGGTCAGCATCCAAGCTGCCCGCAACGATGCTGCCGATGGGGCCCTTGCCGTGGACTGCTTCAGCGACCTCGGTGGGGTTGATGTCGCCTTGGCGAAGTAGGTCTGCGAGGGGGCCCCACTGAACCAAATCCACCGTGGTCTCCTCGTGGCGGTGGCCGCTGCGTCGCATCAGTTCCTCGAATGCATGGCTAAACGGCCCGTGACCTACATCGTGCAACAGGGACGCGGCCCTCGCCAGGCGGCGCTGATTCTCGTCCAAGTCCATGGACCTCGCCAAGCGGCCCGCCACGTGACTTGCCCCAAGGCTGTGTTCAAAGCGGCGGTGATTGGCCCCGGGGTAAACCAGCGACGCGGTGCCCAGTTGGCCCACGCGGCGTAGTCGCTGCATGACGGGGCTGTCCACAATGCGTTCCATCCAATCCTCGATGCGGACGCTCGTGTAGATGGGGTCACGGACGTGGAAGGACACGGGACCACCACCCAGGGGGGCCCCTTGAAGCCGGTGGGTTGGCGGCCGGCCCCGCAGGGTTACACACCGCGAGTGATTTCAACAGGGGCCTTCCTAGGAAGAACGTGGACCACCCGTGTAAGCGATGCAAGCAGACGTTCCCGTCGGCCAAGAAACTGGCCCAGCACTTGACGCGGGAACACAGCGGCAGCAGCAACCGCAATCCACTCATCGTTCCTAGCCTGCTAGCGGGCGGCGCCGTCCTCGTGGTCCTCATCGTAGTCTTCGCCCAGACTGGAGGTCCCGCCACCACCCCGGAAGCCAACATCGCGGCGCTGGGGCTCGCTG
>JBFJXU010000123.1:0-6171 GCA_041622975.1 Thermoplasmatota archaeon | reverse complement strand
TACATCTGGGTGGCCGCCGACCGACTGCCTTACCTGACGTATTCCCGCGACCAAGGTGCCACCTGGTCCGCACCCCTGATGATTGCCCCGCCCAACGTTACCCAGACATCCCTTCCCGCGCTCGCAGCAGGTGGTGACGGCAGCGTTGCCTGGAGTTACGTTGGTTCCACGAACGCACCTGCTGCGCCGTTTCCCGATTGTACCACCGAGGCCATACCTTGCCTCGACGACAACCCTCGCTATGAAGGCGTCACGTGGAACGGCTACATCGGATTCACCACCGACCTCCTTGACGCGACTCCCACGCTGACGTCCGTCGCAGTCAACGACCCCGACGAACCACTGATCGAAGGCTACTGCGGTGCCATCGGTTGTCAAGACATCCAGCACTTCATCGATGTGTGGATTACCCCCGACGGCACGCCGTGGGCACCGTTCGTGGACGGCTGCACACCAAACCATTGCGGCCCGGAACAACCGCCACCCGCCGACGGCACGCCGGGCGTTGCGGGATGGCTGTTGGGAACGCCCAATTTATGGGGCACGGACGACCCAAACGGCCCGTACCCCGCAGCCCCATAGCACGACAAGAGCAGCCAACGCGTCGACCCGGTGGGCGCAGCAGGCCGGTGCCGTGAGCCAACCAGCAGGCGAGTCGAATGGACCGTGATGCACGTACCCAACCCCGCTGCTTATGAGTGCCACCCGAGTCGGCGGCCCCGTGAGCCTCCGCGTGGCGGTCCTTCTCGAGGACCGGTGTCAGCCCCGCAAATGCAACCAGGAATGCATCTCCTTCTGTCCCCCCGTCCGGGCAGGCCAGACGGAGACCATCTACATGGGTGCCGCCGGCAAGCCCATCGTCAGCGAAGACCTGTGCATTGGTTGCGGCATCTGCGTGAACAAATGCCCCTTCGATGCGCTTCGCATCATTGGTTTGCCTGAGGCCCTAGAGGACGATCTCGTCCACCAATACGGTGCCAATGGCTTCCGACTCTTCCGGCTCCCCGTGCCCCGGGAAGGTGCCGCCACGGGCATTCTGGGACCCAACGGCATTGGTAAGACGACGGCAATGCGAATCCTGGCCGGCGAAGAAATCCCCAACCTGGGCAACCTCGAGGGAGAAGCCACGTGGGAGCCCGTCCTGCAAAAATACCGCGGAACGGAGACCGGCGATTACCTGAAGATGGTCGTGGACCAAGGCGTGATTACGGCTCGCAAGCCCCAGTACGTGGATCAGTTACCTAAGGCGTTCAAGGGCGCCGTAAAGGAACTCTTGCGCGGCGTGGACAAGGACGGCAGGTGGGACGAGGTCATTCCGCGCCTCAACATTGACCACGTCCTCAACCGGGGCCTCGACCAAGTTTCCGGTGGTGAGTTGCAACGCATCGCCATTGGCGCCACGCTCCTCAAGGACGCGGACGTTTACTTCTTCGACGAGCCATCGTCCTACCTTGACATCCATGAGCGGATGCGAATCAGCCGCGTCATTCAGGAACTCGCGGAGAAGAAGCGGGTCCTCGTCATTGAGCACGACTTGGCGATCCTCGACTTCTTGACGGACCAGGTACACCTGGCCTACGGTGAGGAGGGGGCGTACGGTGTCATCACGCCGAACAAAGGCGTCCGCCACGCCATCAACACATACCTGGACGGTTACCTCCCGGAGGAGAACATCCGGGTCCGCGACGAAGCCATCAAGTTCGAAGCAAAACCCCCACGGTCCGCCGCGGAGATGTTCGAATTACTGGACTTCCCCCCGCTCAAGAAACGCCTCGGCGACTTCCAACTGGAAGGCGAATCGGGGACCATCCACCACGGTGAAGTCGTCGGCGTGGTGGGCTCCAACGGTACCGGGAAGACCACATTCGTCAAGATGCTGGCGGGCGTTGTCAAACCTGACGAAGGCGAAGTTTCCACCACTGCAGGCATCAGTTACAAGCCCCAGTACGTGAAGGCTGACTTCTTCGATGGCACTGTCAAGGAGATGCTCTACAGTGAGGCACCGGAACTAATTGAGAGTGGATTCGCGAAGGCGGAAATCGCGCGGCCCCTGCAATTGGCGGCGTTGCACGAGAAACAGGTCAGTCGGCTTTCCGGTGGTGAACTGCAGCGAGTGGCCATTGCCTTGGCACTCAACAAGGAAGCCGACATCTACCTCCTTGACGAGCCGAGTGCATACCTCGATGCCAACCAACGCATCCAGGCTGCCAAGACCATCCGCCGCGTCATGGAGAAGAAGGCCAAGAGCGCGCTCATCGTTGACCACGACGTTTACTTCATCGACTTGGTGAGCGATTCCCTGATGGTGTTTGGCGGCCAACCAGGCATCCACGGGAAGGCGACCGGGCCGTACCCGTTGCGTCAAGGCATGAACCGGTTCCTAGAAGGCGTAGACGTAACGTTCCGCCGGGACCAGGACACCAAGCGTCCGCGCATCAATAAGCCTGGAAGTCGCCTTGACCGAACCCAGCGCGAGGCTGGCGAGTACTACTACGCAGTCGGTTCGTCGTAGGCTCGCCGGAAAAGCCGGATGTGCGCCTCGACACTTTCGTCCCAAGTGAACGCCTTGGCCCGCTCTAGGCACCGGGCCTTGGAGGGGCCTTCCCCTCGCACGACCGCCTCCATGGCACTCCGGATAGCATCCACGCTGCGAGGCACCACGGCGAGTCCCGCGTCCCCGGCCACTTCTGCGGCGCCGGTGCCCGCACCCACAATGCTCGGCGTTCCGCAAGCCATGGCTTCCAGCACAGGCATGCCAAAGGACTCTGAGAGGGACGGCGCCACCAATCCAAGCGCGCCGCGATACCATGAGGCCAATTCCTGCGCCGAAGCATTCGCGACGACCTGGATGCCGTTGCCGGGCTCAATTGGGCACCGCTGACACACCAAGACCAAGTCCGGCTTGCCGGCCATCCTCATTCCCCGGTATGCTTGCACGATGCGATGGATGTTCTTGACGCCCTGGGCGTGGCTCACGTGCAGCAGGTATGGCCGAGGGTGATCCATGGGGTCAAGTCCGCCATGGAATGTGGCGTGGTCCACGCCGTGGGGAATGACCTCCACGCGGGAGACACCCAACCACCGAGTCGCCTCCTTGGCAGCCGGCTGCGATGGTGCAATCGCCCAGGCGGGCGGGTGGCGACGCCAGGACGTGATGGCACGCCGGGCAAGTTCTAGGTTGAGGGGCACCTCGGTCCAAGAGCGGGCTCCTTCCCAAGGCTTGACGCCCGTGAGGGCCAAGCCATGCATGGTGGCCACGCGGGGTACTGATTTCGTCCGCTGCAACACAGGCGGCAAGCCCCGCAAGCCCATGCCGGGGTCCCAAAGAAGGTCAGCGTGGACGGCAGTTGCTTCGGGGTGGACCTTGTGCCAGTCGGGGAATCGCGCCAGCACCTCGTCCCGATACGTCGTGAGGCTGGGAAGTTCTTGGTCCCTCCATACGACGCCGACGTCCACGACCCGCACCCACTTCCTGGGTTGATGGCTGCACCGGTTGACGACTGGTGCCAAAATGCCCATACGTGCCGCCCGGCTGCCGCATCCATGGACAACAAAGGCATCGGCGTCCTCGTGGGCGCCATTCTCGCAGTAGGCGGACTCATTGTGGTTGCTGCCGCGGGCGCTGGCATCTATTACATGACGGACCAGGCGGTTGGGGCGACCGTCATCGACAAGCAGTGCGGTGGCATTCCGACCGGTAGCAGCAGCACGGTGACCATCCGCACCGAATTCCCCATCCCTGGCATCGAACACACCTTGCAGGACTTCGATAACAGCATCTGCAACGGCCTGCGTGCTGACGAGACGAACGGCAACTACGCCGAGTACTACCTGAAGTCCGAACGCACCGTCCTCTTCGAACGGGAAGGCGGCCGCTGCTTGTACGACTCCAACGGCGTCGTCTGCGGATAGTTTCCGGCACTGTAGCCGGTTGCGGCTGTAATGCTTAAGACGCATCCCAAGTGGCCCGGCTCCATGAGCCTGCCCAACAACGCCGTCGTCCGCTTCGATTACCGCCTGGAAGTGGACGGCCACCTCGTGGACACGAGCATGGAAGAGGCCGCCAAGGAAACCGGCCACCACGACGAGAAGCGCACCTACCGGCCCCTGACCGTGGTCCTCGGCGCAGGCAGCATCATCAAGGGCCTCGAAGCCCACGTGCAGCAGCACGGCGAAGTGGGCAAGACACAAACCATCGAATTGCCCCCGGAGGAAGCCTACGGTCACCGCGACCCGAAACTTGTGCAAAACGTGCCTCTTGCCAAGTTCAAGAAGCAAGGCGTCACGCCCCAAGTGGGCATGACCTTGAACATGGGCGGTCGCCCCGGTACTGTCACCCGCATCACGGGCGGTCGCGTCCGCGTGGACCTGAACCACGACCTCGCCGGCAAGACACTCCACTACGAGTACACCCTGCGTGACGTCATCGAAGGTGAAACGGAGAAGATCGAAGCTATTCTGGGCACCTTCTTCCCCATGGGCGGCCACAATGTCGCCGTCACCGACGACACGGTAACCGTTGACCTGCCCATGCAGGTTGCCTTCGACCAGAACTGGGCACAAGGCAAGTTCCGCGTCCTGCAAGAACTCCGGCCCGTGACCCTGGGCAAGAACATCAAGTTCGTCGAGACGTACCCCAACCTGCCCCCGCAGGTGCCCGAAGGCGAAGAAGTCCTCTCGGCGGCAACGGACGGCGAAGAAGAGTGAGGCTCGGCGCCCACAACTCCATTGCTGGCGGCGTCTGGAACGCCGTTGACGAAGCAGTCGCTATCGGCGCAGACGTGATGCAGATTTTCTGCAAGAACCAACGGCAGTGGAATGCGCCGCCCCTCGCCCCCGACGACGCTAGGCGGTTCCGGGACGCGGCGGCAGAGGCCGGCCTGGGCCCCGTCATGGTGCACGATTCGTACCTCATCAACATGGGGACCCCAGACCTGGAGAAGCGGGCCCGGGCACAAGCGGCTTTCCAGGCGGAACTGGAACGCTGCGAAGCCCTCGGCGTGGCATTCCTCAACTTCCATCCCGGTAGCCACACGCACCCCAAGAAGGCGCTCCGCGATGACGAGGCGGAACGATTAGCGTGTTTGGATCGGATTGCCGACTGCGTCAATGATGTCCTTGACGCCGTGCCCGGCAACGTCATAGCCGTCGTGGAAAACGCGGCGGGTCAAGGAACCAACGTAGGCACATCATGGGCAGAAGTGGGATATCTCGTTGATCAACTTCCCAAGGACCGCCGTGGCGTCTGCGTGGACACCCAGCACGCTTGGGCGGCGGGCCATGACTGGCTCAGCGATTACGACGGCGTCTGGGAGCGCTTCGACGACCAGGTCGGACTGGAGGAACTGGTCGCGTTCCACCTCAACGACTCTGACCGACCCCTTGGCGCCCGGGTGGACCGCCACGCACCCATTGGCCAAGGTGAGTTCACCATGGATTTCTGGGAGAACATCATGCAAGATGCCCGGTTCTCAGACACGCCGGGATACTTGGAAACGCCTGGCGGCCCAGATTTGTGGCGCAAGGAAATTGCGCTGCTGCGACAACTAGCGGACTGATTCAGCAAGTGCCCGCACACGGGCCTTGATGTCATCCCGGCAAGCCCGGAACGCGTCCATGTCTTTGCCGACGGGGTCGTCAAGGCCCCAGTCTTCGTCGGTGTGCAACGCTGGGCAGGATTCGGCTACGCCACACCCCATGGTGATTGTCCGGTCGTATTGGTCCAATGTATCCCAGTCGAGCATCTTGGGGGCGTGGCCGGTGAGGTCAATGCCTGATTCCGCCATGGCGGCGATGGCGTTGCGGCTCACAGATGGCGCAGGTTCCGTCCCCGCGCTGTCTGCTTCGAGGCCCATGCTGCGGGCCCATGCTTCCGCCATCTGCGAGCGGCAGGAGTTTCCCACGCAGACAAAGAGAACTTTCACTGCGGCACCCCCTGAGGCGTGCCTGCCCGTACTGCTTGGTAAGCAAACGCTCCCAGGAGGGCACCCACAACGGGGGCAAGCACGTAATGGAGCGCCCACGTTGTGTCCAGGGACACGAGGGCAGGACCGAGGCTGCGGGCGGGGTTCATGCTCGCGCCTGTAAGGGGACCCGCCCAAAGGGCGTTGAGGGCCACAGTCGCGCCGATTGCAACGCCCGCCAGGCCGCCAGCCGCGCGGTGGTCGGTGG
>JBFJXU010000122.1:0-6284 GCA_041622975.1 Thermoplasmatota archaeon | reverse complement strand
TCACCATGTCGCCGTTGGCGTCCTGGGCACGGAGTGTGCCCTGAATGACGGTATCCTCGTCACCAGTAACACTGACGTCTTGGGCAGCAGGGGGCACATTGCGCACCGTGATGGTGCCCTGCATCTGCAAGCCATCTCCGTGGGCCCGGCACCAATACGAGTAGACGCCGGCGGATACCGTGTCCGGGAACGTGAAGGTGTATTCCTCACCCGCTGCCATGCCACAAACGCCATCGGGGCTTGCCCAGTCGGGAAAGTCCACGGGGCCCCCAGTTTGAGCCACGTCGTGGCATGCCGAATCGGTGTTCGTCCACGTCACGGCGTCGCCGGGGTCGACGATTGCATCGGCGGGCATGAAGCGCCAGCCGGCCATCATTGAAACGTCCTGGTCGGCAGCTTCCACGCTCGAGACCAAGAGGCCGGCAGCCGCAATGAGCAGGCACAACACCAGCCGACGCATGATTTTGCACTTGCTCCACCTACCGAAAGGCTTGCGATTGTGGCTGTTCTGGTCCTCAAACGTTATGGCGGTACCCTTGAGTAGGCATGTGTGAGCCTGCGCAGTGGCGTGGCAGAGACCTCTCTGGGCACCTTCCACATCTTGGTGAAGGACGGGGCGCTGGTGCGCATCGGCCTCCCCAATGACACGCGCCGCGCCCGCAAGGCCTGGACGGGGAAGTGGTTCCCGGACGTGGAAGTGGTCACCGACCCCGACCACCGCTTAATTCTCCGGACTGCCAGACAATTAGCCGAGTACGCGGACGGCCAACGGCATGCCTTCGCGCTCCCGCTTGACCCACGGGGTGCACCGTTCCACCAGGCCGTGTGGCGCCATATCCTTGGCATCGGCTACGGCGACACGACCACGTATGCCGACGTGGCCATTGACTTGGAGCGACCTTTGGCTCTGCGCGCCGTCCACCAGGCGACCAACCGGAACCCACTGCCCGTTGTAGTGCCCTGCCACAGGGTTGTGGAGCGGGACGAACCCGGGAGTTATGTGGGCGGCGAGGCGTTCAAGCGCCGTCTTCTGCGCCTCGAGCGGAAGAACATGCTGGACTTCGGTGCCGCGTCCGTACCCGAGTCGTAATGCTCAAATCTGTTCGTCGGGCTGGATGATACGTGGTAGGCATGCGATTCTTTCCCTTGTTTGCAGCAATGATGGTACTGGCGGGTGGTATGTTGGGCGTAAGCGGCAACGTGAGCGACCAACCTGAACCCGCCGCTGAGATTGATGTTCTGGCTGGGTTCTTCAAGGACCGCGAGACGTTCACGGCCGTTACAGTGATTCCCTGGATGCGGTACGTGGACTTCCATTACACGGGAACAGACCATGTATTGGTCATCGACAACGGTCGCTCGGTGACGGAGGCAGTGGTGGACGCAGACAACCCCTTGCACCGCCAGACCTTCATGCCCCCTGGAATCTACGACTACTTCTGCAAGTTCCACGGCGAGAACGGCATGAAGGGCGTCGTGGTGGTCCGCAAGGGATACAGTGACACAGATGCACCTGACTTGCTTGGGTGGAACCCCAGTAACCCGGGCGCAATCTAGCCAGGCAACATTTCCTGGGCGCGGTGTCGTTCGTCGAGCCCCCGGACTGCGTGGGCATACCAGCGTCGAGCCCGTGGTGCGGCGCGGTTCTTAGGAGACTAGGCCGCGTAGGCTGACTGCTTCCGCGACGCGTTCCACGGCGACGATGTATGCGGCGGTACGCATGTCACAGCGGCGGCGCTTGTGGGTCGTGTACACGGCATCGTAGGCGGCCGTCATTTTCTCATCAAGGCGCTCGTGGACTTGTTCTTCCTTCCAGTAGTAACCGTAGAGGTTCTGCACCCATTCAAAGTAGGAGACGGTCACGCCGCCACTATTGGCCAAGAAGTCGGGAATTACGTGCACCTTGTTCTTGTAGAGGATTTCATCGGCACCAGGCGTGGTGGGTCCGTTGGCCAACTCGAGGACAATGGCGGCCTTGATCTTGTCCGCGTTGGACTCCGTTATCTGGTTCTCTAGCCCGGCAGGGATGAGTACATCCACTGGCTTGGTGAGCAGGGCCGCATTGCTGAGTTTGCTGGTGCCCTTGAGGCCTACCACGGAGCCAGTCTTGTTCTTGTGGTCTTGCGCTGCCTTGAAATCGATTCCATCGCCGTTGTAGACGCCACCCTTCGAGTCACTGATGGCTACGACCTTGGCCCCGAACAGTTCCGTGGCGAGGCGGTGGGCGTGTTGGCCTGCGTTGCCGAAGCCTTGGATGGCAATCTTGGCTTGGGACAAGTCCAGATTCAGCCTGCTAGCCGCGTCTCGCAGACAGTACATGCCACCGCGGGCGGTTGCGTCGCCACGGCCTGCCGAGCCCCCGAGCGGAATGGGCTTGCCCGTGATGAAGCCGGGAGTATTGTAGCCACGGATGGTGGAGAGTTCATCCACCATCCACGCCATGATTTGGGGATTGGTGTAGACGTCGGGGGCGGGGATGTCCTTCTCGGGCCCGACGATTTGGGCGACGGCGCGTACCCAGCCGCGTGCCAGGCGTTCCAATTCGCCTTGGCTCATCTTCTTGGGGTTGCAGATGACGCCTCCTTTGCCGCCGCCGAGGGGGATGTCGGCCACGGCGGTTTTCCACGTCATCCAGGCGGCGAGTGCCTTGACCGTGTCCTCCGTTTCTTCGGGGTGGAATCGAATGCCGCCCTTGGTGGGGCCGCGGGCGTCATTGTACTGGCAGCGGTAGCCCGTGAAGACCTCGGTGGTGCCGTTGTCCATCTTGACTGGGATGCGAACCGTGAGCATGCGTTGTGGTTCGCGCAGGTATTCGTGCATGGCCTTGGGAAGCCGGATGCGCTTGGCGGCGGTATCGAGTTGACTCTGCGCAATGCGGAATGGGTTGAGGTCCTCGGCCATCAGGCCGGCGCAATCAGGGACTGGACTTGAACCATTGCTTGAGGATTCGAACTTGTACCACTTGGTCAGGCGGGAGCGGGGTCGCCTGCGAGGGCTGCTTCCACCCATGGTAGGCGGTCGTTGCCCCAGAATGCATCGGCGCGTCCGGTCGATTCGTCCTCCAGGATGAAGTATGGCACGCCGGGGGCTCCGCGTTCGATGGCTTCGGCGGTGTTGGCAATGAGGAGGCGCTTGACGCCTTCCTGTTTGCAGGCTTCAGGGCCGTCGTGAATGCCGTGGCGCTCGCCAAGTTGGGCGAGGACCGCGTCGTCGCTGATGTCCAGGCTGTCCCCGAAGTAGGCGGTGAACACGGTGTCCATCCAGGCCGCTTCCGCGTCGGGGCCTTGCTGGTCGGCCAGGAAGTGGAGTCGCATGGCGTTGATGCTGTTGACGGGCATGGCTCCCGGCGTGCCGGGTCGCGGGGGGTTGAACGGCACATCGTATGCGTCGGCCCACCGGGAAACGTCCCGGAGGAGGTAGGCTGCTTGGTTGGGCATGGTCATGTTGGGGGCGGTGCCGTCGTGTTTGAAGACGTGGCCGGCGGACACCGGCTTCCACAGAACTTCTGCCCCGCGGTAGCGGTCTGGGTGTATGTTGGTGATGCGTTGCCAGGCCAGGTAGGCGTACGGGGATCCGTAGTCGAAGTATGCGTGGAGGCGCACGGGCGGCGCAGGTGACCGCGGAACTTGAAGGGATGGACCCGTTTCAGGCAAAGACCGCTTGCAGGGTCCCCGTCCAGACGGGCCCCATTTCTTGGTGAAAGACAGGGTAGCGTTTTTTCACGGCGTCTTCGAGGTCGTGGACGGCGTGGCCGACTGCTTCGAGGAGGGGGCCAGGTGATTCGTCGGCTTCTACGAGTAGGCCGCGAGGGAGACGCTGTACTTTGGCGCCCGGAACGTGGCCCAGGCCTGCTTGGAGGTCGTTGGCGATGCTGGTTCCGAGTTCTCCGGATAGCCAGGCGGCGTACCGTACGGGGACGAGGATGCGGGCGTCCATGCAGGGTGCAACCCCGTGGCTGGCTTGGCCGTGTGGGGGGCGTCAGTGGATTCGGGCAGGCCGGGGCGCGTCCAGTCAGCGAACGACGGCTTCGAGGATGGCGCGGCCGTCACCCACGTCGTGGCCCAGACCCACGTCGAGGCCTGTGCGGGTCCAGTCAGGGTGGTTGTGACGGAAGAAGACGCGCTCGGGGTGGGGCATCATGCCGAATACGTTGCCAGCAGGGTTGCAGATGCCGGCGATGGCGTGTGCGGCGCCATTGGGGGTCCACGGGTAGGCGGGGTCGTCGGAGCCATCGGGGTCCGTGTAGGTGAACACCACTTGGTCCTGGTCGAGCAGGCGCTGGTATGCAGATTCGTCAGCCATCAGGAACTTGCCTTCGGCGTGACTGCTGATGATGGTGCGCACGTCGCCCTTCGGGATGGTGCGGGTGAACTGGCAGGTGCCGTTGTTGACGTGGCGCAGCAGGCTCGGGCGGCATTCGTAATGGCCCGAGTCATTCAGGTGGAGGGCCGCCGTGGGCGTGTCGGTCATGGCCACGCCGTCCAGGTCTGGGAGGAGGCCCAGTTCCACGAGGATCTGGAAGCCATTGCAGATACCAAGGACAGGGCGTTCGTCTTGCACGAACTGCTTGAGTTGGTCGCCCATTTGGCTTTTCATGCGGGCGGCCAGGATGGCGCCGGCGCGAACGTAATCGCCTGCGGAGAAGCCGCCGGCAACCCAGAGGGCATCGTAGTCGAGGAGGTCGCGGCGTTCGTGTTTGGCGACGCCGGGGCCGCCCATGAGTTGCTTGAGGTGAAGGATTTCTGCCTCGGCTCCGAGTTCACGGATGCATGCTGCGGATTCGTCTTCGCTGTTGGTGCCCTCGATGCGCAGCACCGCCCAGGATTGACTCATGCACCGACCCCCATGAGGGTGGGCATGGCGTCATGCCAGGCGCGGCGCAGTTCGGTGGGTTTCCAGGTCCATGTGTCCCCGTGGGTGATGGTAAGGTCGCCGTCAGCGACTTCGCCGATGCAGCGCGCGTCGGGGACTGCTGCTTCGAAGGCTTCGGCCTTATCGGCGGGGACTTCAAGGATGAACCTCGTGTTGGATTCGGCGAACAGGGCTTTGTCGGCGCGTAGGTCGATGTGGCTGAGGTCCACGGTGGCGCCGAGGTTGCCCGCGAAGCACATTTCGGCGAGGGCAACGGCGATGCCGCCTTCACTGCAGTCGTGGGCGGCGCGAACAAGGCCTGCCTCGATGACGGTGACGATGGCTTCGGCGCGGTCCTTGAGGACGTTCACGTCGGTGCGGGGCACGGTGCCGCCTTCGATGCCAAGGTGGTCGGCCAGGATGCTGCCGCCAAGTTCGTCGCGGGTTTCGCCCACGAGGTAGACCTTGTTGCCGGCCTGCTTGAAGTCCATGCTGGTGGCGTGTTGGAAGTGACTGATGATGCCCACACCCATGACGGTAGGAGTTGGTGGGATGGGGCCTTGGGGCGTCTCGTTGTAGAGGCTCACGTTGCCGCTGCTGAAGGGTGCATCAAGGACCCGCGCCATGTCACCGAGGCCCCGAGTGGATTCGTAGAGTTCCCACATGCGCTCGGGTTTCTCGGGGTTGCCGAAGTTGAGGTTGTCGCAGAGGCTTGACAGGCGGGCGCCGACGCAGGTTAGGTTGCGCACCACTTCGTCGATGGCGGAGGCGCTGCCCCAGTAGGGGTCCCGTTCCGTGAGCCGTGGGTTGACGTCCGTGGTGAGAGCGAGGCATTTGTCCACGTCGGCCACCGGCTTGATGACGGATGCATCACCGGGGCCTTCCATGCCGATGGCCCCTTGCAGGGGCTTGAGGACCGTGTTGGCGCGGACTTCGTGGTCGTATTGGCGCACCACCCATTCCTTGCTCATGACCGCAGGGTGGGCCATGAGGGCAGGGAGTGTTGTTTGGATGTCCACTTGGTCGAAGTCCAACGCGGGAGGGTCGATGGTTTGCTCGGCCACGGGCCGGTCGTAAACGGGGCCACCCGTGCTGAACTTGAGGTCTAATTCGAGGACTGTGTCGCCGTGGTAGCGGACGCGGTTGACTTGTTCCTTGATGACGCGGCCGACGACAACGGCGGGGACATCCCACTTGGTGGCGATTTCGATGACGCGGTCGGCGTCCTCGGGCTTGCACGTGACCATCATGCGTTCTTGGGATTCGCTGACCCAGATTTCCCAGGGAGCCATGCCGGGCACTTTGGTGGGTACTTTCTCCAGGTCCAATTCGCAGCCGAAGCCGGCGTCGTAGGCCAACTCGCCGGCGACGCACGAGAGTCCGCCGCCGCCGAAGTCCTTGCAGCCAGTGGCAAGGCCTTCTTGGATGACTTC
>JBFJXU010000121.1:0-6310 GCA_041622975.1 Thermoplasmatota archaeon | reverse complement strand
GTGATTTCGACGGCATCGTGGTGGTAGTTGCACCACAGCGCGATGCGCGCCTCAGGGCACGTGGTGGTGAGGTCGCACAAGTCGCAGCCGTGTTGGACCGCCAGCGTGGCCTGGAGCATCAGGCCAGGGATTGGGACTCACACCATTAGAAGTAACCCGTCATATGACGGCTATGTGAACAGGGCCTCAATGCGCCCCTCATGATTCGCCACGATGGCCTTGCGGCGCTTCTTGAACGTAGGCGTCAGTTCCCCACGATCCACAGTAAAGGCGTGGGGCACCAAGTCGAATCGCTTGATTCGCTCGAAGTCCGCCAAGCGCTCGTTGACGGCGGCCACGGCTTCGTCGTAGACGGCGCGCACGCGGGGATTGGCCAAGATACGCGACCCCAACCCGTACGTTCGCTCCTCCCCCGTTGGGTCGATACGCCGGATGGTTTCCTCGTCATCGCGCGCATCCCCTTCGGCTTCCCTGATGCCGTTGTTGCGCGCCCATTGCAGCAGCGCATCATAGGCGGGTTGGATCAAGACGGCCACGTATTTGCGACCCGTGCCGATGAGCACCGCATCCTCGATGAGGGGAGTGGCCCCTTTGAGCATCTCCTCGACGCGTAGCGGCGCCACTTTCTTGCCCGTGTCAAGCACCTCGAGTTCTTTGATGCGGTCCACCACAGCAAGATACCCATCCGGCGAGAAACGCCCGACGTCACCCGTGCGCAGCCAGCGTCGGCCCTCTGCCTCGACGAAGGCATCAGCGGTTTCGTCGGGCAAATTGTGGTAACCGGCGAAGATGGCGGGGCCGGCCAAGAGAATCTCGTCTTGATCGCCCAGCGCGACGGCAACGCCGGGCATAGGGATGCCAACGTGACCCGCCTTGTAATTATCAAACGGGTTGCTGATGACAAGACCCGTTGACTCCGTGAGGCCATAGGCTTCCACGATGTTGAGCCGCAGGCCCTGGAGCAGGTACAGCAGGTCGGGCCGGACGGCGGCGGCGCCTACCACGCCCACCTGGACCCGGTCAAAGCCCAAGCGAGACCGCAACTTGGCGCCCACCAGGCGGTCCCAGAAAGCGTGGCGCAGAGCAAGTAGTGGCGGCACCGCGCCACCCCCTTCCATGGCTTTTCCTACTTCACGCGCACAATCCCGGGCCTGTTGCCACAGCACTTGTCGAATTTTGGGGGCGCCTGCCACGGTCTCCTCGATGCGGGAGACAATCCGCTCAAAGATACGGGGGACCCCCATCATGACAGTCGGGCGCACGTCCTGGAGATCCGCAGCAAAGCGAGTCGGATGACTCCACGCGACGGTACCTCCAAGCGCCACGAGCGCCAAGGTAGCGGCGTAGCCAGCCACGTGGGCCAACGGGAGGAACATGACGAGACTAGGGTCGGTGACGCGGTGCAGCCCCAACCCCGTAATGCTGGCCGTGGTGCTGGCGGCCCAATTGCGGTTGGTCAGTAACGCACCCTTCGGAACGCCCGTCGTACCACTAGTATAGATGAGTGTGCAGCCGGCATCCAGCGACGTGGTGGCCACGGCACGGTCGATGCACCCCGGATTGTCCGCAAGCCGGGCGTCGCCAGCATCCTGCAATGAGCCAATGGGCGTGGCACCAGGCGTTTCCTCGAACGACCACACGACGAGGTCCTTTCGAGCATCACCTGGGAGGGAGTCGAGCAGCGCCTTGGTCTCCACGAAGGCAAAACGGCACCCCGCGTCACGCAGGATGTGCGCAACCTGGTCGGGGGCCAACGTGGGGTAAATGGGGACCACAGTGGCACCCACGGCCAGCACGGCTTGGTCCACGATGCGCCACTCCACCCGGGTGTCGCTCCAGATTGCAACGGCATCACCCGGCTGCACGCCGGCGGCCTGCAATCCCGCCGCCACGCGGGCCACTTCGTCGCGGACGCGAGGCCACGTCCATTTGACCCACGGCTGGTCGGCACTTGTGCGGTGCCAGAAACCACCCGACTCGGGGTTTTCCTGGGCGACGCGCCACAGCAACTGGATTGGCGTCTCTTCCGGGGCATCGAGGCTGCCGCCGTCCACGACCTGCATGCCACCTGTCAGGGGGACTTGGCTTTTATAGGAGACCTTTCTGGGCGGCCACGCAGCAAGGGCTGCGCCTGGAATGTGCCCCCGTCGCGCAAAGACCCACCCCCGCAAGGGAGGTGGTGTGGGGTGAACCGGGAAACCGCGGAGTGAACGCGTATGAGCAAAGGAATGTACCACTACATGGGTAAGGCCTGGCAAAAGCCAGAACAGGGCTTCGGCACCGTCAATTTCGAGCGCAAGATCGAATGGCGCGCCGGGGAATCTTTCGTCCGCGTCGACAAGCCACTGCGCCTCGACCGGGCCCGCACCCTTGGCTACAAGGCCAAGCAGGGCATCGTCGTTGTGCGTGCTCGCGTGCGCCGCGGTGGCTTGAACAAGAAGCGCTTCGACGGCGGTCGTGTGCCCTCCAAGATGGGTGTCAAGAAGATCACCATGAAGCAGAACACCCAGGTGATTGCGGAGATTCGCTGCTCCAAGCACTACCCCAACCTGGAAGTCCTCAACTCCTACTGGATTGGTGACGACGGCAAGCACCACTACTACGAGATCATCCTCGTTGACCCCTTCCACCCGTCCATCCGCAAGGACAAGGACCTCAACTGGATTTGCACCAAGCCCGCCACCAACCGTGTGCTGCGTGGTAAGACCTCCGCTGGTCAGAAGCACCGTGGCCTCCGCAACCGTGGCCAAGGCGCCGAGCACGTCGGCCCCTCCGTCCGCAAGAGCCACGGCCGCAAGAAGGACCGGCTCAAGTGGGGCAAGGAAATCCAGGCCGAGAAGATTCGCCAATAGGCCGACTCGGTGGGCGCCTGTGCGCCCCTCCCTCTTCCCTTTCCTCTCCATTTCGTATGGTGGCCCGCTTCCAGCCGGCCGCCGACGCGCCAGTTTGATTGGCGCCTCCGCTACCTAGAAGATTGTCAAATCGAAAGAACCGTGGCGCGACTAGTGGCGCAGGCGCTCTTCGAGAGTCATGAACATCTCGGTGAGCATGTCCTCGAAGACCGTGTTCTTGTATTCCTTCTCTTCACCGTCATCGGTGCGGGTCCGGGCAACAAAGTGTTGGCCGTCCTTCATGATGTCGATATGACAGAGGAAGGCATTGCTCATGGGCGGCGCGACCCAGGACCCCTCCTTGAGGGTTTGCCCCGGGGCGACGACCGATCGCCGGCGTCTTTGCCGCGGCGGCGCACACCCACTTTGTCGCCTTCGCGGGCACCCTTGGGAGCGGGGTCACAGAAGACGCGTCGGATGTTGCGCGCCAACAGGTAGCCCTTGTGGAGGGTGCGGTTCATGTCGGACTTGATGGTCTTAGGGAGCACGAGGTGGCCATCCACCAAGCGAACAATGCCAACGTGGATCTCTTCCTCTGGTTCGAGCCATTCCTGCAGACTATGCGTGACGTCGCCGTCGTTGACGGCATAGCCGACGCGCACTTGGTCGAAGACCTTGGCGTAGAGGACGTGGACTTCGGCCGCGTTGGCCTTTGGGACCCGCCGGCCGGCGGGACTCTCAATCGCGGTCACCAACATGCGGTGACCTTCGAATTCGAATTCGTCATCCACGTGGATATCATCGACACGTGGGACGTCAATCCGCGCCGAGCGGCTTTGGTCCATGTCGCTGATGATGACTGGGACTTCAGCGAGGCGGCTCGATGGTGGCGTCTCGTTGTGGACGAGGTCGCAGTCCTGGCACTTCAGAGTCCAGGATTGATTGCTGGCGTGGAGCACATCGTGCATACCGATGCCGCAGGTGGGACAAGTTCCCATGACCTCCATGGACTGCGCCCACTCGGCCCTTCACTTGAACTTTGGCGAAGCGCCGCGACTACGATTTACGCTTCAGGTAGGGCAAGCCGGTGCGTTTGTTGACGCTCACTTCGTACTCATCAGGGAGTTCGCAGGGTTCGCCGCTCTTGGGCGTACGCCGGCTGAAGAAGTAGATGGTTTGCTTGCGACCGCCCTTGAGTTCCACTTCGCGGGCGTGCAGGGTGTACCCGTCGTGCTCGTAGGCCATAGCGGGACACTTGGCCCGGAGGTTATGTGTGCTGTGCATCGCGATTGCCTTCGACACCGAGAACCGGCCGCATACTGGCCTATCCCAGGCGGCTTAGCGGAGCCGCAGCCTGCCGGCAAACTCCTCGATTGCCATCGCCGTTTCGCGCGGGTTGGACATGTGTGGAGCATGGCCGGTGGATTCAATGACATACATGGAGGAATCCGGAATGGCATCAACGACGAACTTGCCAACCGAGGGCGGCGCAATGGCATCGTCACTGCACTGGATGACGAGGGTTGGTACCGTAATCTTGGGGAGGTCGGCGCGATTATCGGCGCCAAAGGTGACTCTTGCAAAGTGGCGCGTGATGGCGGGGTCGTTTCGGCAGAACCGGTCTTCCAGAATTTCGCCGGCTCGCCTGTCCTCGCCGCCCACCATACCAGCGAGATTCTTGGCCCAGCCGAGGTAGTCGCTCGCCATCATTTCCACCAGGCCCGAGATTTGGTCCTTCTCGAAGCCGCCCATGTACGGTGGGTCGTTGAGGTAATGGGGATTGGGGCCAAGCATCACGATGCCGCGGAACAGTTCAGGCCGCTTGATTGCCGCAAGACCTGCAATCACCGAACTTACGGAGTGGGCTACGACCAGCATTGGTTCTTCGTTCAGGGCATCCATGATTTCGATGAGGTCGTCGGCGTGTCCCTGAAGGCTACTGTGGAGTTGCTCATCGTAGGCAGCGTGGTCAGAGTCGCCCATGCCCGTCAAGTCGTACTGGATGATCCGGCCGCGAAGCAGCGGTCGCAGCTCGTTCCACATGCTCTGGTCACACCCAAACCCGTGCATGAGGAGAATTGGTTCGCCGCGGCCGCTTTGGTTGACCGCGTTGCGGGTCAGAACTGAAGAGTCTTGCAGCATGCTGCGACCTCTCGACCATGACAATGTAAGCCCCTGCCTAAGGGCCCAAAGGGACTGGGGCAAAAGCGAAGGCAATTGGCCGGCCCACGGGCGGCCCCCGCATTAGTCCCTGATGCCGTCCTCACCCACGGTCACGACAGCCTCGCCTTCGGGGAGGTGCGGGCTGTCAATGAGGCGGCAGATGCGTTTGCCACCCTTGGACTTGCGTAGGTAGATGCGGAACGTGGAGGTGTGGCCCACGATGTGGCCGCCGATGGCGGTCGTGGGGTCACCGAAGAATGCGTCAGGCTTGGCGGCCACTTGGTTCGTGACCACGACGGCGGCGTTGCTGAGCCCCCCTAGGCGCTGCAGGTCATGCATGTGCCGGTTGAGTTTCTGTTGGCGGTCGGCTAGGGTATTGCGCCCAATGTATTCGGCGCGGAAGTGACTAGTGAGGCTGTCAACGACGATGACGCGCACGGGGAATTGGCGACACAGTTCGGCGGCCCGTTCCACGAGCAGCATCTGGTGGTTGCTGTTGAATGCTCGAGCAACGTGGATTTTCTGCAAGGTCTCCTGGGCATCCATTCCCCACGCTTCGGCCATCTGCGTGATGCGCTCGGGCCGGAACGTGTTCTCGGTGTCGATGTAGAGTGCATGGCCCTCCAGGCCACCGTCGTCCGGGCTACGTTGCACATTGACGCACAATTGGTGGGCAAATTGCGTCTTGCAGGAGCCGAATTCGCCAAAGAATTCCGTAATGGCTTGGGTTTCCACGCCGCCACCCATGAGTTCATCGAACGCACGGCTGCCGGTGTGAATCTTGTCAACGGTCGCTCGGCGGGCTAGGACATCGACGCCTGATTCGAAGCCGCCCACGTCTGCCAGTTTGCGAGCGCTGGCAATGATGCGGCCGGCGACGCCTTCCCCGATATCGGCTTTCTCGGCCAGGTCAGTGGGACTGGCGACGGCGATCGCCATTAGGTCGTCGTAGCCTGCTTCCTTGAGGCGGTCGGCGGTTGCGGGGCCGACACCAGGGAGGTCATCGACGCCCATGCGAATGATGTGCTCTTCTTCGGGGTCTTGGGGCCTGTCTGGGTCCATCATCGACCGTGCTTCCTGAGGACGCGATCCACTTCGTCAGGGTCGTAGCCGCGCTCGGCCTTTGTGCGTGGCCATGGCTTGGGGTCCGGAATGGGTTCATCATCCAAGCGTTGGCCAGATTCTGGCCACTCCGCCTGCGTCTTTTCGACCGGGTCTTCAGGGGGCTCGTCCCTTGCCTCGTTGGCACGACTTGAGTCTTGGGCTGTCGCCGGTTGCGACCCCTTCTTGTCCTTCTTGGCCGCTTGGGCCTCTTC
>JBFJXU010000120.1:0-6361 GCA_041622975.1 Thermoplasmatota archaeon | reverse complement strand
CTCGGCGGCAACCGAGCCGGCCGCACCACCACCAACCTCCTCATCGTCATGCTCCTCGGCGGATTATGGCACGGCGCCGCCTGGACCTTCGTCGCCTGGGGCGCCTACCACGGCACCCTCCTCATGGCCCACCGACCCATCGCCGCCAAATGGAGCACCTGGCCCAAACCCCTCCAACGCACCATCACCCTCCTCGCCATCATGCTCGGATGGATCCTCTTCCGAGCCCCAGACATGGCCACGGCATTCGACGTGTATGTAGCGCTCGTTACCCCCAGCATCGCCGGCTGGCAACTCCTCCTTCGGCCTTGGACCGCGGGCGTCATCGCTGCAGGCGTGGTAGCACTCACAGTTCCTGCCGCATGGCGATGGAATCTCAAGCCCACACGCACCTCGGCACTCTGGGTTGCATCCCTGTTTGTTGCCTGTGTCTTGGCCATGCAAGCATTCGACAGTCCCTTCCTCTACTACCAATTCTAATGGACTGGAAAACCTGGATTATCACAGTAGCGGCCGCGGCGGCTTTCCTCTTGGTTGCCATTGGGGGCACGGTGACGGTGCTTGACGCAGAGGACAGATTCCCGTGGCAACCAGTCACACCTGCCCCCTGGCACGATGCGGCTTACAAGCACCACTTGTGGCACGAGGGGCCCGCCCATGCCGGAGGAACCGTGGTGCTCGGCTCGAGTCGCGTCATGCAGGTGCCTGCCAACTTCAATTGGGGCATCCCCGGTGCCCGCCTTGACGACCCCGCCACAATCCTAGCCCATCTTGGTGCGGAGGGATCAATGCCTGACCAAGTGTGGCTCGGAATTGACCCTGGCCGCCTCATCGAAGGCGCGGTACCCAGTCACCGCACAGCCCCCGTCTTGGGTGGTTTCCATGACAAGGGGAATTTTGTCCAGTGGACGGTCGCGTTGACGGAATCTTGGGCACCTTGGCGTATCCAGGAAACCGCTGCCCAGTCGTTGGTTCACCTCGGGGGACCCAACCCTAGCAAGGTCCGGTTCAATGAGGCGGGTATCGTGACGTACGTGGGATTGGATGAAACCACCAACCCAGGGCAAGGGGGCGGCATCGCCGCAGCTCCATTTGACTCATGGAACCCAGACGCTGACCTGGACCCCAACCAGATGGCGCTCCTGGACCAGATCACGACCTACGATGTGAACATCACCCTGTTCATCACGCCCATTCACCCTGATGTAGCTGCGGCCCGCGGCGGAGCATACGAGGCGTTAGTGGGTGATCTTCACGCCAGGTTACTCCAATTTTGTCCAGCGCGGGTCCTGGACCTTCATGACCCCGCCTCATTCGGCGCCGGTGCCGACGCATTCCTGGATGGCAGTCACTTGACAGCGGACGGGGCACGCAAACTCTCCGAGCATTTGGCCAGCGGCGCTAGCGACTGTAGCCCGACCTAGGACTTCATGACGCTGCCGACAAAGACTGTGACAGCCAAGATGGTGCCCAGTAGGGCCGCAATAACGGCGACCATGGATTGCGTAATGATGGCCGCGTCAAACACGGGCTGCACGCCAGGGACCAATTGCCACGTTAACGCCGCAAATAGGCCCACAAGTAGCAATGCCACGAGGGCCAGTACGAAGCCGACGCTCCGACCCCGGCCTGAGGAAAAATAGGCACCAAACAGCCCTGCCACGAACAGGCTCAACCCGAAGGAGAGCAGGACGTTGGACAAGAATACGGTGCCGAGGGCCATCTCAGAACTTCGTGCCCGTCAGGGTCTTGGTGTCAACCACGCCTTCAATGGCGCGAATCTTGTTGACTATTACGTGGCCCAAGGTGTCGAAATCACTCGCCTCCAATTTAGCGATGAGGTCGTACTCCCCGAATAACGGGTGCAGTTCCACAATCTCGGATACCTTCAGCAATGTGTTGTACACATCATGCTCTTTTTGGGGCGCGGCGCTGATGAGAACAAATCCGACGGCCATAGGGCAGGTCAGCAAAGACTTGGCTGCTCTATATCAGGGTTCCCAGCAGGCAATGCGGGCGCTACGGGTACGCTTGCCCACAGGAGGGGCACTCCATGGAAAAGAACCAGCGCCGACCATGACGTAACGGCACCCAGCCAAACGTTAGCACATGAATCAGCCGCGACCACCAAGGCGGCCGAGGGACCTGCAGCGGGCTGTTGCACTCACTGCAACGCATGCAGCCTTACCCGCACGGCTGCACTTGAACTGGATGGTACCACACAAGAAGCCCAACCGTGTCACCATGTTGTGGCCCCCGCCTTGGTCGCTGCCGTCGCCGCCGCCCATGAGCGCGTGCTGGGCCACCCGCCCAATGCGCCCCCTCGCGCCGCATTCTACCCATACGTTTCCACCAAGAGTACCATTCGCTTGCGCGAAGGCACACTGCACATCCGCGTTAGTGACCATCTGGCTGACGCTCCACCGCCGGTCCTGCAAGGCGTCGCCGAGGTCCTGATCGCCCGATTACATCAGCGGCGCCGCTACGCAAGTGAAGCCACGCGGGCGTACCAAGCATGGATTCGTGACCCTGAATTGGAAGCACGCCGCACGGCCAGCCGCCGGGAACGGGGCCGCAAACACATAGACCCGGCCGGCGAACACCAGAGCCTGCTCGCATCCTATCTCCGCGTGGCCGATACCTACGAACTCAACCCAGATCCGACTCCACTCCTGTCATGGTCGAAGACCGCCAGCCGGCGCCGTTTTGGCCACTGGGACGACGACCACGGCTGCATCGTCATCAGCCGGGCACTCGATGACCCCGAGGTACCGGAATTTGTGCTGGATTACGTGGTGTACCATGAAGTCCTGCATATTCTGTATCCGCCACAGGCGGGCTCAGGCCACCGGCGCAGGGTGCATACACGCGCATTTCGCCGCGCCGAATCTAGGTTTGAGCAGCAGGCCAAAGCCGAGGAATGGCTCACTCGGCTGGCTACAATTCGTTGACTGCATCGACGCCCCGCGCATCGAGTTCTTGCACCAATTCTCGGCAGACCAGCCCTGCAAATCCGGGGCCGCGGTAGACGAAGCCAGTGTATGCCTGTACCAGGTCGGCGCCACCTGCGAGGCGGTCGGCGGCGTCCTTGCCTGTGAAGATGCCGCCCACACCAATGACGGTCGCTTCGTCTCCCGCGCCCTGGCGGGCCAAGGCGACGCATCGCTGGGCCCGGTCCCTAAGGGGCGCGCCCGATAGGCCCCCCTTGGCCAGGTGTTCGAGTTCGGGGGGTCGACTGATGGTCGTGTTAGTGGCGATTACACCGCTTGCTCCAGCGTCAACGGCGGCGTGGCATTGAGCCACCAGGTCCTCGTCGGCCACATCGGGGCTGACTTTCACCAGTAGCGGACGGGAGCACGATGCGTCATCCATGACCGCTAAGGCATGGCCGACGTGTTTGGCAATGCCCGCCGGTTCCGCCAAGTCACGTAGGCCCTTCGTGTTGGGGCTACTCAAGTTGATGACCGCGTACGCGCCGTGCGGAGCCAGGCGCGGCAACGTGGCGGCCATCTGTTCATCCAACCGGTCGAGGGCGTCGCGGTTTGGGCCGACGTTGATGCCGAGCGGGCCGCCTGCATGGCCAAGACGTTGCTCCACCGCATCGGCTCCATCATTAGGGAAGCCCATGGCGTTCACGAGGCCTTCCTGGGCGGGTGCACGCCACAATATCGTCCCAGGGTTGGGCGTTTGCGGCTTTGGCGTCACGGTGCCAATTTCCACGTGCCCGAAGCCTAGCGCATGTAGACCCCGATGTAGGCGGGCATTCTTGTCCACCCCGCCGGCTACGCCTAATGGGTTGGCAAAAGCGTCACCCAAGGTGTTGACCTGGAGCCTGTCGTCGCTGAAAGCATGGCGAGCCAAGATGGCCCTTCCTGCGGCCGTTGCGCCTGTTGCCTCAAGGTATGCATCCCCGATGCGTTGGGCCTGCTTGGGCGGCAGACGAAACAACGCGGCGCGTGTCAGGCGGTAGGGTAGCACGGGGCGGCGGAGCCAGCAGGCGGTGTTGAACCCATCCATGCTTATCTGGTGGTCCGGAGTCGCCGGCTTCGTGTCCCGCCCACTCTGGAGCGACATCGGCAACGACCCGGTGGCCATCGCCGATTACCTTGAGTCCCTGGAACCAGGGCCATTGGACTTCGACGATCAGCCATTGCCCGCCGGGGCTGACGTCGCCGTACTCCACCAGGCCGCATTGGTCCTCACGCGGCGACGCCTGGCAGCCAGCCATGCTGAGGAGGACCGCATCATTGCCCAGGAGGTGCGAGCCATCGACGACCTGGTGCGAGCAGCCAACCTCCTTGTGGAGCGTCTGCGCGACTGGTACGCCCTGCACGCGCCCGAGGCAGTGCGTTTGGCGCCAGATGCCGAACGCCTAGCCGCTGCCATCGCAGACAACCCGCACCGAGATGCCGTGCTCGCCAGCCTTGGCGAGGCAGCCGCCGCCGCAACGAGCATCGGTAGTGACCTGGACGAAGCAGACATGATTCTACTCCAAGCATATGCCGAAGCGCTGCGTGGCATTCACACGTCTTGGCGTTCCCTGGAGGACCGCGTGGAGACCGCCATGAAGGCCTCGGCACCCAACGTGGCTGCCATCGCGGGACCCGTCCTAGGCGCTCGCCTGCTTGCCCAAGCAGGAGGCATCCAGCGCCTGGCAACCCTGCCCGCCAGCACGATTCAACTCCTGGGCGCTGAAACCGCATTGTTCCGGCACCTCAAGGAAGGTACCCTTCCCCCCAAGCATGGCATCCTCTTCCAGCACCCGGATGTTCACCGGGCCGCTCCCTGGCAACGGGGCAGCGTCGCGCGTTCGTACGCCAATGCCCTTGCCATTGCTGCTCGCGCCGACGCCTTCACCAAGGGCGACGTAGTCGAGTTGCTGCAGGGCAGGCTCAAGCGAGACCTAGCCAAGGCAGCCAGCAAACCCAAGCCAAAGTTCCCCGGCGGGGGACGCATGGGTGGAAAGCCCGATGGCAGGCGGGGTGGGCCCGGACGCGGCGGCAAGCCTCAGGGTGGCCGTTCAACGGGTAGCCATCACGGGGGCGGCAAGCCATATGGTAGCAGTGGCGGCAAGCCACGCGGCAAACCGGGCGGTAAGCCGGGCGGTAAGCCGGGCGGCAAACCCGGCGGCAAGCCAGGCGGTCGATCTGGCCCCCGTGACGGCGGCAAGCCCGTGAAGCGACCAGCGTGGGAACGCGGCAGCGGCCCCACCCGACCTGGAGGCCGCCCATGAAGCAGATTGCGCCCGGCGTCTTTGATGACAAAGGACTGCTGTGGACGGAAAGTCGCGCCCCGGGTCGAGCCGTATACGGTGAATTGCTTCGGCAACGTAAGAACGTCGAATACCGAAGTTGGCATCCCAACCGGTCCAAGATGGCGGCCCTCCTGCGTAAGAGTCCCAAGGTGCCGTGGCTTTCGACGAAGGACCACGTGCTATACTTGGGTGCTGCCAGCGGCACCACCGTGAGCCACATGAGCGATATCACGGAAGGCCCCGTGTATGCGGTCGAGTTCAGCCCCAGGTCAACGCGGGACCTCATCTGGAACGTCGAGAGCCGCGACAACGTGGTCCCCATCCTCGCCGACGCCGGCGCCCCCCAGACGTACGCACCCTTGATCCACCGCAGGGTGGACGTGCTCATCCAGGACGTGGCCCAACGCCACCAAGTGGACATCTTCCTGCGCAACATGCCGATGGTACGCAAGGGCGGCCGCGGCTACCTCATGGTCAAGGCCCGCAGCATTAGTGTCAAAGACGAACCATCCACGATCTACAAGGACGTAGAGCGACGGCTACGTGAAGCCGGGTTGAAGGTCACGCATCAAGTGGATCTCGACCCATACGAGACCGACCACCGAGCGTTCGTGGTGCAGCATTGAACGACGACATAGCCCGTCGCCTTGCCCGCCTTGAGAAAGAAGTCCATGTGCTCCGGGGCCTTGTTTGGGCCGGGGCCCGCGTCTTGTTCCCCGCGGTCCTCTTGGCCCTCCTGCTCGTCTACGTTGCACTCATTCACCCTGACCCGGGCCGCATCTACGGCCTCATGGTACTGTTCACCTTCACCCCTGCAGGGAAGTTCACCGCCTCAATCGGCATCGGCCAAGGCCTGTCCGTGTGGGAGGCCATCGTCATCTTCGGCGGCATTGACCTCATCGTAGGCATGCTCCTGGTTTGGAACATGCCCCTACTGCACCGGATCCCCCGCATGGGCCGCTTCCTCAAGCGCATGGAAATCAAGGGCCAGGAAGCGCTTGCTGAACGCCCCTTCATTCGCCGCACAGCATTCATGGGACTCGCCCTCTGGGTCGCCGTGCCATTCCAGGGCACCGGGGCAGTGGCCGGCGCCATCGTCGGCCGCGT
>JBFJXU010000119.1:0-6505 GCA_041622975.1 Thermoplasmatota archaeon | reverse complement strand
CAAACGCTGCGGCGAAACGAGTCACGCAGTAGTCTGCGCATGCAAGCCAAGCGCAAGCCAGCAGCAAGGAAACCGCATAATTTACCGGCAAACCCGTGCGATTTTCCCGGTGTCCGCATTGAGGGGAGAGGAGCCCCCGGCGACGGCTCCTTCAATGCCGAGTACGACCCACGGGGCGTGCGAGAGCACTAGGGACAAGGAGCGCAGCGACGTTCCAAGGAGCGCAGCGACGTTCCTTAGTGCACTTGGCTACGCTCGCACGCATTTTGCCGGCAACCACTCACGCCCGCCACGGTAGGAACCAGACTTGGTCCGTGGCGCCGGTGGCGGTTTCCCCACCCATGAGGTAGAGGCCGTCCGTGCCTGCTACCATGCAGCCGTTGTGGATTCCATGGGGAAGGATGGGTCCAGGAATCCAATGGTCGGTTTCGGTTTCGTAGAAGTCGACGATGGGGCTTGCGTCGTTGCCGACGAGTCCGCCGGCGATGACGATGAGCCCTCCGATGTCCGCCCATTGGAAGTCATGGCGGGGGACGTCGAGTCCGCCCTCAATGAGTGTGGACTCCTCTTCGCCAACGAATTCCATGGTACCTCGAGCGTCGCCGCCGATGACATGGAGGCCATCGGCCCACGTGACTGCGGGCCGGGCGCGTGATTCATTGAGAATCCCTGCGGGGGCCCAGTCTCCAAAGATACCACCCCAGCGCCAGACGTCGTTGTCAGGATTGTGGCCACCCAGGTAGTAGAGGTCTTGGGCGGCGATGAGCGTGCCTTTGGCACGGGGCTCGGGAAGGGAATCGAGGCTGCTCCAGAATCCAAATGCTTGCAATTCGTAGATACTGGCGGTCGGGGTTTCGTCGTTGCCGGCGCGGTCTACGAAGCCGCCGGCGTGCAGGAGGCGACCGCGGTGGCTGGCGGCACTGCCGCCATGGATTGGCGCCGGCAGCGCGAGGTCGCGGCGCCATTCGTCGTCATCTGGGTTGTAAACGTAGACGCTTGACTGGGTGACATTCTTGTCATTGATACCCCCAAGGAGCCATGCCTCACCTTGATGGAACGCGCAGGCCGTTGCAGTCAGTGGGTGGGGCAGCGGGGCGGTGGCCAGCCAAGCAGAGCGCGTGTCGGGTAAGGGCTCAGGCCCTGGGTCTGGCAGGGGCGCGGGGGGGCCACTGCAACCGGCTAGCAGGACGACGGCTGCGGCAATCCACGCCATCCTGTGGGGAAGGGGGGTGCCGCGTGAGCCAGCTGCCTGCATGGTGTATCAATGCGGCGTTTCCCTTGATGTGGGTTTGGGTTTGCCAAAGCGCTTTGTCGGGGGGCCGAGTGGACGCCGACGTGTTCAAGGGTCTGCGTGATCGCCTCAAGGGTGTCTCCCAGCAGTTGGAGGACGAACTCGAGGCCAAGTTAGAGGCGGAACTGGAGGCAGAACTGGCTGCGGAATTCGGTGAATCCGCCCCTGCCGCGAAGGAGGACGCGCCCGCGGACGCTCAGGCCGAAGCAAGCGTGGCGACTGACGTTGTTGAGGAGCCCGAAGCACCGGCCGAGCCCGCGGAGGAGGTCGAGGAAGCCCATGAGCCGGAGGCTGATGCCCAGCCCTCCGACGAGCCGGCTGAACCGCCGAGGCAGCCGGAGCCGGTTCCAAGCAAACCGGAGCCTACGCAAGAACCCGAGCCTGTCGCGCGCCAGCCGGAAGCACCCGCACCTACGCCAGCGGCCCCCAAGCCGAAAGAGCAAGCCCCTGAACCCGCAAAACCAGATTCAAGGAAGGCGAAGGCCGACAAGCCTACGGCCCCCGTGTACGGCCGAAAGGTGCTTTCCGAGGAGGAAATTGAAGCCCGGTTGGCGGCCGAACTGGAGGAAGCCGTTGAGATTCAGAAGGAGGTCGAGACGGTGGTGGCAAGCGAGGCCAAGTCGATTCGCCGTTACACGATCAACGAGGATGTCCTGGAGGACATCCTGTGGGAACTGGAAGTGGCGTTGCTGGAATCCGATGTCGCCCTGCCCGTCATTGAGGCCATCAAGGAGTCGGTGAAAGAGCAACTTCTCTCCATGAGCGTCGGGGGGAAGGACCCGTCGGAAGTGGTGGAGAAAGTGCTGCGAACTGCCATCAAGCGCGTCTTGGCCATCCGGCCCATTGACTTCGATGCCTTCGTGCGTGATCGCCTGGATCAAGGCAAGCGCCCGGTAGTCGTCATGTTCGTTGGCGTCAACGGCACCGGGAAGACCACGAGCATTGCCCGCCTGGCTCACCGACTGAAGGGCCAAGGCTTGTCCCCAGTCTTGGCGGCCGGCGACACGTTCCGTGCCGGTGCCATCGAGCAACTAACGCAGCACGCCGACAAACTCGGCGTGAAGATTGTCAAACACAAGGCCGGCGCGGACCCCGCAGCGGTCGCCTACGACGCCGTGGAGCATGCACGCGCCCGCAACAAGGACGTGGTCCTCCTGGACACTGCTGGCCGCATGCAGACGAACACCAACCTCATGGACGAGATGGACAAGATTCGCCGCGTCGCGGACCCTGACCTCGTCGTCTTCGTGGGCGACTCGCTGGCCGGCAATGACGCCGTTGAGCAGGCACGGCGATTTGACCAAGTGGTTGACATCGACGGCGCCATCCTGACCAAGACGGACGTTGACGCCAAAGGCGGCGCCGCGCTGTCCGTTGCATACACCATCAACAAGCCCCTGCTTTTCGTCGGTGTGGGCCAAGGATACGACGACCTCAAGCCATTCGACCCTGAGTGGATGGTTGCTCGATTATTCGGGGACGACGGAGACGAATAAGCGAGCGCCGAGCAAGGCCGCCCCGCGGACTAGCCAGTCGCACCGCCGACGAAGCCCAGTTCAGGTTGGTCGGCACGAAGCCCCCATACGCGGGGGCCGAATGCACCGTCTGTGCCCTACCCCGACGTGTTCCTGGTGGGTTCCCCCAAGTGCGGGACGACGGCGCTCCACGACCATTTGGGCCAGCACCCCGAAATGTGCGTGCCGCCGGCGCGCGAGCCGTTCTTTTCCGGAAAGGAGCTCCACTTCTTTGGCAGCGATTTAGGGATGCGTCGGCACACGGATGCGGAGTACCAGGGGCTGTTCACGGCAGAAGGCCTTGGCCTCGATAGCAGCGTCTGGTACCTTTACTCAGACAAGGCGGCCACGGAAATCCATGCGGCGAACCCGGACGCACGGATTCTCGTCATGTTGCGCGAGCCCGTGGCTACCATGAGGTCCCTCCACAATCAATTGGTGTTCAACGACGAGGAGGATATCCCGGATTTCTGGGGAGCCCTCGATGCTGCCGCTGACCGCAGGGCGGGTCGTCGGATACCGGAGGGCATGAGCTTGCCCGCCAAGTGCTTGCAATACCGGGATGTGGTGGATTGGGCGCCGCAACTGCAGCGCTACTTCGACGTGTTTGGCCGTAATCGTGTCCATGTCACATTCATGGAGGATTACAAGGAGAGGCCGGCGGAGAACTTCCGGGCAATTGCCCGGTTCCTGGGAATTGATGATTCATTCACGCCCACGTTCCGCCGCGTGAATGAGTCGCGCGGCGTGCGCAGCCGGGCCCTGCAGCGGTTCCTGGGTCGGCCTCCGCCGGGACTCCGCCGACTGGGGCGCGCATTACTGCCGCGCCGGCTCTATTCACGCATCGCCCTCGGCCTGTGGGCGGCTAACGTCAAGGTGCGACCCAATGCACCCCTCGACAATCACAAAGTGGCGGCCTTACGGCGGCGACTGGAACCACAGGTGCTGGCCCTGGAAGAGTTGCTCGAGATGCAATCTCCCTGGCCGAAGGAAGCGACTCAGGCGAGTTGACCAACGGCCGCCGTAATATCGTCCACGCGGTCGAGTTGTTCCCACGGCAAATCGATGTCTGTGCGGCCGAAGTGACCGTAGGCAGCCGTGGGCTTGAAGATGGGATTGCGCAGGCCAAGTTGGTCGATGATATCACCGGGCGCGAAACTGAATTGTTCCCGCAGCAGCGACACGATTGCGTCATCAGGTACGTGGCCGGTGCCGAATGTCTCCACGTTGATGCTCACGGGTTGCAGGCTGCCGATGCTGTAGGCAACCTGAATTTGCAGGCGGTCGGCCACGTTGGCTGCGACCAAGTTCTTGGCCGCGTAACGGGCATAGTACGCGGCGCTGCGGTCCACCTTCGTGGCGTCCTTGCCGCTGAACGCGCCACCACCATGGGGCGCCCAGCCCCCGTACGTATCCACGATAATCTTGCGACCCGTGAGGCCGGTATCCGCGGCAGGTCCGCCTTTGACGAATTTGCCTGTGTGGTTGATGTAGTAATCCGTGCCGTCGTGGAGCCATTCGGCAGGTAGCACGGGCCGGACCACGTGTTCCATGAGGTCATCCTGGATGGTAGCCCGGTCCACGTCAGGGTCATGCTGGGCGGCTAGCACCACTGCATCGATTGCGACGGGGACGTCGTCCTCGAAGCGCACGCTCACCTGGCTCTTGGTGTCGGGCCGCAACCATCCGAGGGTGCCGCTCCGGCGTACATCGGTCATGCGGCGCGTCAAAGCGTGCGCCAAGGAGATTGGCACTGGCATGTACTCGAACGCATCATCCAGGTCGCCGGGCGCCGCCGGCGCAGGCATGGACGTCGGAGCATCATCATGGCGCTCGGCGTAGCCAAACATCATGCCCTGGTCGCCGGCACCGATCTTGGCATCCGCTCGGGCCGCAGTCCCCATAGCGATATCGGGGCTTTGCTCAACCAGTCGCTGGAGCAATTGACAACCGGCTCCATCCATGCCCACGTCTTGACTGGTGTAGCCGATGTCCTGGATGGTGCGACGCACAATGGCTTCAATGTCCACCTCATCCAGCCCGGCACTGGTAATCTCCCCCGCCACGACGGCAAGGTCAGTTGCAACAAACGTCTCACAAGCCACGCGGCTAGCAGGGTCGACTGTCAGCATGGCATCCAGCACAGCATCACTAACGTTGTCAGCGACCTTGTCCGGGTGACCTTCACTCACGGACTCGCTGGAGAACACGAAGGAGCGCACGACGCCGGCCACTTGACGTTCTCATAAAAGGAGTAGGGGCCAGGGGGCTCCTGGCGGCCTCCTTAATCCACCCCCCACAACCCCTTTATCCGCCTCGTGGTCGGCCGGCCTACCCCCAGGGGAGATATACCATGAGCGAAGGGAATGCCGCCGCCAAGACCGAAGGCCAGGTCGATGTCCGCAACCTCCAGGACAAGTTCCACGGGTTGCTGGACCAACGCAACGAATACAACGACCTAGCCCGTGAGGCCCGGCAGGCCCGCGACCTGTTGAACTCCCAACGCCGCTCGAAGCGCGACGAGTTGCAGGTCCACAAGGAAGCCCGCGACCGCTGCAACGAGAAGATGCGCCTCCACAAGGAAGCCCGCAACGCGTTGCAGGACCAAGCCAAGGCGCTCATCGGTGAAAAGAAGGGCAAGCGCGACGGCGTCGAGCGCTCCCTCCCCCTGCGCCTGCGCAAGGCCCGCAACGAAGTGGAAAGCCTGCTAGAGAAGCAGGAAACAACCGTCCTTGACCCCGCCAAGGAGAACGAATTGGTGGACAAGGTCCGCCGCCTCCGCAAGGAAGTCGCTGAACTCGAAGCCCAAATGGCCGAACAGCGCACCGTCGAAGTTGACCTATCCGACACGGACAAGGCCATCGACCAACTATTCTCCCAGGCGGACGAAGAGCACGAGAACGTCAAGAAGTGGAACGACGACGCCAAGGCCCACCACGACAAGTTCGTCGCCACCATCAAGGAACTCAAGGTCATCGGTGAAGAAGCGGACCAGAAGCACGCAGAATTCATCGCGTACAAGAAGAAGGCCGACGACTACCACAACAAGGCCATGGAACTGCGCGAGCAGGTCATGGCCGTCCGTGGCGAACGCCGCGCCGAGTACCAACAACGCCGCAAGGAGATTGACGACTTCAACCGGCAAAGCCGCCAGAAAGTCAACGACCCCAAGGCCATCGAGAAGGCCAAGGAATCCCAACTTGAGCAACTCAAGAAGGGCGGCAAGATCAGCCTCGGGTTCTAGGCGAACCACGACTTGGTCCGTTCGCCGACTCTAGGCCCCCAGCAGCGGGCTTTGCCGCGCGTAGCGTCTGTGCCCTCCCACGCCTAGTTCTGACGCGGCGCCTGGCGACCTCGATAGTAGCGATTTCGACCCGCCTTGGCGGTGTCGACCAGACCATACCGGGCGAGCTTCGCCAACCGACCACGGACGGTTGACCTGCTCCACCCCCACGCCTCCGCTTGGCGTATGATCTCTGCCTGATTGATGACGCCCATGGCGCTCAGCCAGGCGTGGAGGCGATTCAGGTCGGGGTCCCGCAAGACGGCGACCGCTCGCCAGGTCGTGGCATACCGGCCATGGTTTTCGAAGAAGCGCCAACGCGAATCGTCTTGCTCCATCGCTAACCAGTCAGACCTCCGCAGGACGCCCAGGTGGTGACGAACTACGTTGTCAGCCAAATCCAGGGCACGCCCGATT
>JBFJXU010000118.1:0-6559 GCA_041622975.1 Thermoplasmatota archaeon | reverse complement strand
TGTGCCGCCGGCCCCGGCAATCGCGGCAATGGCTTGCGGCAAACGTTCGGCGGCGTCGGGAGCCTCGCGGACCAAGCGGCCATCACGGTCGCGTTTGAAGCCAGCCACGCGGCCGACCTTGCCCGTGAAGGTGATCGTCACACGCTTGGAACCGTAGCGGCCCACGAGGTCGGCCGGAGCGCCTTGTTCAATGATGCGGCCGTGGTCAATGACCGTGATGTCGTTGCACAGCGCCTCGGCTTCTTCGAGGTAGTGCGTGGTCAAGAGGACCGTGACACCTTCCTCTTCGTTGAGGCGGGTTACTTCCTCCCAGAGGCCACGGCGGATCTCGACGTCAACACCAGCGGTTGGCTCGTCAAGGATGAGGAGGCGCGGATTGGTCATCATGGCACGCGCCAAGAGGAGGCGTCGCTTCATGCCGCCACTCAGGGTGCTGGTGCGCTTGTCTCGGTAGTCCCACAGGTCGAAGCGCTTGAGGAGTTGACCAGCAGTCTCCTTGGCCCGACCGTATGGCATGCCGAAGTAGCCTGCGTGGTAAGCGAGGATTGCTTGGCAGCCAAGGAAGTCATCAAAGTTCGGTTCCTGGGGACAAACTCCAACGAGGCGGCGGGCAGCTGCGGCGTCCGTCCAGCAGTCCCGACCAAACACCGATACCGACCCAGCCGTGGGTCGAACGAGTCCCGTGATGGCTCCAATCGTGGTGGTCTTTCCAGCGCCATTGGGGCCAAGCAAACCGTGGAATGCACCCTCGGGGATGGCCAGATCGATGCCGCGCACGGCTTGATTGCCACCTGGGTATGTCTTGTAGAGGCCCTGGATGTTGATGGCGGAAGCGCCGTTGGTGGGCACGATTTCTACCGGGTGAACGTGGCCTTGCCGAGCCAAGTGGCTGCGTCTCCGAGGCCATTCTCAATGCGCAACAATTCGTTGTACTTTGCTACGCGATCGCTGCGCGCCGGGGCGCCCGTCTTGATTTGGCCCGCATTGGTAGCCACGGCGATGTGGGCGATGGTGGCGTCCTCCGTCTCACCGCTGCGGTGGCTCACCATAGCGGCGTAGCCAGCGTCATGGGCTTGACGAATGACATGCAGCGTCTCGGTGAGTGTACCGATTTGGTTGGGCTTGATGAGAATGGCATTGCCTCGACCGGCCTTGATGCCGGCGGCGAGCCGCTTGGGGTTGGTGACGAAGTTGTCGTCACCGACCAGTTGGCACTTGTTGCCCATGGCCTTGGTGAGGGCCTTCCAGCCGCCTTCGTCGTCTTCGGCCATGCCGTCTTCGATGCTGACGATGGGGAAGCGGTCGGCCATTTCTTGGTAGAAGTCAACGACGGCGCCGGCGTCCTTCTTGCCGTCCTGCCCGAAATCGTACGTGGCCTTGGCCTCGTCAAAGAGTTCCGTCGAGGCAACGTCCAGGGCCAGTAGGACGTCGCTCCCGAGTTCGTAGCCGGCGGCGGCCACGGCTTTATCGATATATTCGAGGGCGGCGACGTTACTTGGTAGGTCGGGCGCAAAGCCGCCTTCGTCGCCCACGGCCGTCGCCAGACCATCTGCCGCGAGGGCTTGCTTAAGATGATGGTACACTTCGGTGCCCATGCGGAGCGATTCACGGAATGAGTCGCAGCCTACGGGCGCAATCATGAATTCCTGGATGCTCACGTTGTTGGCTGCGTGGGCACCGCCGTTGAGGATGTTCATCATGGGCACGGGCAGGCGGTCGCCATGCACACCTCCCAAGTAGTGGTGCAACGGAACGCCTTGCTCATCGGCGCCAGCGTGGGCTGCCGCTAGGCTGCAACCCAAGATGGCATTGGCACCCAAGTGCCCCTTGTTGTGGGTGCCATCGGCATCCATCATGATGCCGTCGAGGTGAGCCTGCTCCGTGACTTCCTCGTCAATCAGCAGCGGCGCCAGAATCTCGTTCACGTTGCGGACGGCCTGCTCGACGCCCTTTCCCATGTAGCGGTCTCCCTTATCGCGCAGTTCCACGGCCTCGTGGGCGCCAGTACTGGCACCACTCGGGACGAGGGCGCGACCGAATCCGGCTTCCGTTTCGATGGCCACTTCCACGGTGGGGTTGCCCCGCGAGTCCAGTACTTCGAGTGCGCTCACGTCCGTGATGAGGCTCATGGCGCCGGGCACCCGGCGGGACTTGAAAAGGCCGCGTCACGATGACAGCCGGCGGCAACCCACCACTATTCGAAGGCGTGGTAGGCCCCGTCGTCGGCGGCGGCCTCCACGTCGGCGCGGGTTGTTGTCCATGCATCTTGGAGGATACCTACGAGGGGTAGTGCCATGACGAAGAAAATGGGGGCCACTAGGATGGGGAAGAAACCAGGCAGGAAGCCTTCCGCGCCGCTGTAGGGCCGCCACATGTAGATCCAAGCCAAGACGTAGCCAAACGCAGCCCAGATGGCCACCATCGCAACAGGGGCTTGCACCCAGTCGACCATGCCAGTGATGCGGTGCTTGACGCCAGTAGATTGCAGCATACCTCCAAGGGTCCCGAGAATGCCTGCCGCGAATGCCATCCACCCCGCTGCAATGGTGACTTGGATTGTATATGCAAGACCACTGAAAGATTCGCCATCACTGAGGTCGTCAGCGGCGAGAATGGTCCGGGCGCCGAAGAAGAAGTAGTCCGCGTCCTCACCGGATGCGTCAGTGAGTTCGCCGATGCTCCACGGCACCAGCAGAGTGACGCCCAGGAGGGCGATACCGGCCACGGCGACGCCAAGGTGGCGACTCGAGTGGGCCCGGATATCATCTCGGCGCTCGAGTAGCCGGGAGAGCACCATGAAACCCGCCACAAGTCCGCCGAGGGCCATGGCGGCCACGATTGCTGGGCTGATGACCCAGACCATTGCCGCTGCGTCGGTTCCACCCATCGTTTCGAGGAAGCCGGTGAAGCCACCGCTGAACGTGAAGAACACGAAGGGGATCGTGAACGAGAAACCGTTTCCGAAGTCGAAGGATTGGGGCATGCCGCTGACGCCTTCGAACACTTCGGGGTGGGGGGTACCGAGGCCCGAGCCGACCCAAAACATGCTCGAGTAGAACGCAATGGACAGGCCAACAACGGCGGTAACCGTGGTGCCCCAGCCGGCCCAACGTGCTCCTTCTCTTTCCATGCGTGTGAAGGAGACTACCATCAATCCAATGGAGCCTGCCAAGGCAACAATCAGTCCAGCCAGCGCCGTGTTGGGGCTAGCCGCTGCGGGGCCGGCATCGTCGCCCCAGTCATCAGCCGCCTCATTTCGCGTGACGGTTTCCGAGTCGCCATCCATGGAGAACTGGAAGAACGGCACCGAGAGATGCATAACGAATGCAACCAGAGTAAGGCCTGCTACGATGAGGGCTGGTACGCCAAAATGGCCCAGGCGAGTCATGCCGAGGCATCCCGGCTCCAGGTGATGAAGATTGTCGAGACGATGCCTGGCCTGACTAATCAGATTCTTCAGCCACGATTTCGCCGTCCAGGGCCATGGTTTCCAGGACGGCGCCGGCAAGCCGTAGGGCGGCGTCGAAGCCGGCCTCGAGGTCCTCTTGGCTTCCCGCCATCAGGAGCATGGTCTCGTAGGTGTCCTCGAGGTGCCAGAAGGGGTAGGCTTGGGGGCTGGATGGAGTGGTGATGGGGATGTTGTTGGGCATTTGCCATTCTTCGAAGTCACTGATGAAGAAGCCTGTTGGGACGCCGAGTTCCATGAACCAATGGTAGTCGCTGCGGCCGAGGCTGATGCCTTGGTACTTGATCATGTCAGCGGGCATGTCCATGGCCATGCGTTCCGTTTCGACGGAGTTCTTGAGGTCGAGACTGTTGGTGTCGAAGTAAATGGGGGCATCCACGCCAGGCCAGTTGAGGCCGAACATGTCGAGGTCGAGCATCCCACGCAGTGTCACGTTGCCGTAGGGGTGATGGCCGCTGACGATGGCTTCACTGAATGCGCCGCTTCCTTCGAGGCCGCGTTCTTCGCCGTCGAAGGCAACGAAGGCAATGGTGTGCTCCGTGTCCAAGTCTGCCCAGGCCTGTGCCAGGTGGACGGTCATGAGGGTCCCGCTACCGTCGTCGTAGGCCCCTTGGCTGCGTTGTTGGACTTGCTGTTCGAATGGGCCAGTGCGACTGGTGACCACCATGTCATAGTGGGCGCCGACGATGACCCAACTGTCGGTTTGGCGACCCCACTTGATGCCAACAATATTCTGTTGGTCGATGTCGGTCGTGAAGTTTTGGCGCCACACTTCGAGGCCTGCATCAGCAAAGGACGACGCGAGCCAGTCACGGCTGGCAATGTGGTCGTCGTGGTTGTCGCGGCGTTGACTGTACGTTTCAGCAAATTGCTGCAGGTCTTCGAGGAGAACTGCCGCGTCTACGTGTGGGCGCATGAAGTCCACGTCGTCCACAAGGCAGCCGCTGAGAGTGACAGAGGCGACCAGGAAAGCGGTCAGGATGGCAGGAGAATGCATACCCGTGCCGACGCGGCGCTTGGCTTAGGCATTGTGATGGCCGGATTACCCAGCGGCGTCGTCAGGTCCGGGGGCTGGTGGCGACGCGGTGGCAACGGAGAAGGAGAAATCGGCGGGCGCCGGTCGTGGCAGCCGACCCGCGCGTACGTCACCGAGGCGGTATGCTTGCGTTTCTAGGCCCGTGAGTCGGTGCAACATGCCCTCCACGTGGCCGTCGCCGACCACTGCCACCACATCTCCTTCCACTTGGTCGTTGATTCGTCGCAGCGCGTTTGCCATGAGTTCATCGCGTTCAGCGATGACGATACGGTGGACCGTTGGGTAGTTCTGGGCCACTTGGGCCAGCATGGACGTGGGGTCATCCTGGTAGTCCTGGACTTGGTCGTCCACGGACGTGAATGGGCTGCGGATCAAGTCCCAGGCGAACCTGCCGCGTTCCCGCCACGTGACTTGCTTCATGAGGCGCTTGAGGGTCACGTCGGCGGGCCGGTCGATGAGGGCGACGCGGGCCCCTACCCGGTGGGCGGCATCCACTGCGGCAAGCATTTCGTGGCCTGGTTTGACCCCGTGACGTTCAGCGATGCGGGATTGGAAGCGTTCCAGAAGGCGGTGCAGCAGGGCGCCTTTTGCTCGTCGCGCCTCGGGGTGCATGAGGCCCCGCAGCCTGCCCGCGTCTAGTTCGACGGCGACCACGGAGGGCCGGAGCGCAAGAATGGCGTCACGGACGGTGTCCTGGATGGCAAACACGTGTCCTGTGCCGATGAGGGTGAGCACAGACCCGTTGACGCGGCGGGGCTCCTTAAGGGCCCCCGGCGTTGGCGGCGCGTGCGTCCCCGTGTCCACGTCAATTGCGCCGTGAGCCTGGATGGCCGCTTGGCGGGCCCTGGTGGGGTCCCGGTTCCCTTGAGTTGTGAGGAGGACCTTCGGCGCGTGCATGCCTTGCGGGCGTCGCATGACACCATCTTGGTGGGTGTGGGCACGGTCCTCGCGGATGACCCGAGCCTGCGCGTCAAACCGCACCTTGCCAGTGGCGACGACCCGATACCAGTTGTCCTCGACACACGGCAACGAACCCCGGCCGAGGCGCGGGTCCGCCGACGAGGAGCAATCATCGTGACGGCACCGGGCGCCGGGGGAGACTTGGAGGTGCCCTTGGCGGGCCGGGGAGGATTGGACCTGCCAGCGGTATTAGCGGGCCTAGCCGGCCGAGGGTTTGCGTCCGTTTTCGTGGAAGGCGGAGGCAACGTGATTCGGTCCTTTGTAAACGCCGGTTTGGTGGATACGTGGACCGTGTACCAGGCACCCATCATTCTGGGGGATGGACCGGTTGTGTGGCCGGGCGCACCAGGGCCGGAGGGTTTGCGGGGTTCAGCCAAGCCCCTCGGGGACGGCGTGTTGTGGACGCTGCAAACGTGATTACATCACGAAGGAATCCGTGTCGCCGCCCAGGATTGCTTGCTCGGTGAGGTCGCCGGTGACGGCGTCCACCACGGCCGTCCCGTTGTTGCCTGTGAGTTTCCAACTGGGGCGGTGGGCAAGGGGGAGGGGTTTGAGTCGGATGTGTTCGGGGCGAGGAGAGACCCGGCGCTTCTCGATGAACGAGTAGTTGGCGTCGGGGTCTTCCATGGCAACGTCCACCATGCGCGTGTGCAAATCCCGCACGTACCGCGTTGCCTCCTGCATGGCGCGGTCGGCGCTGACGCGGAGGGTGCGTTCGTCGAAGGGGTGTTCGAATGTGACACCTTCCTCCGCCTCGAGCATCGGGTCCGTGGCGTCGGTTGCCCGATTGGTACCGTTGACGAGGACGCGGCCACTGACGGTTTCACTACGCAGGCTACCTTCGAGGAACAGGTCGCACTCGTAGTCGAACCGCCACACTGGTTGCAGGATGAGGCTCACATGGTCCACGCCAAAGAGCCGGTCCTTGACCACGAGCATGGCTTGGTCCAACCCGACGCGGCGTTCCATGACGGGGATATCTGGGCCACGCCGCTCGGGTTCAGGTTCAGGTTCGGGGAGACTGGCGGGGTACGCGTCCTCGTCAGTGTCACCGGCGGTGTCGACCTGTTCGATGATGAAGGCGGACTCCGAATCTT
>JBFJXU010000117.1:0-6597 GCA_041622975.1 Thermoplasmatota archaeon | reverse complement strand
GTGATGATGAGGTCGGCGCTCCCATCACCCAGCGCCGGGGCAACCTCGAGGCAGTCGCCCTGGTAGAACACGCTGTCTCCGACCTGCTCCATGCGACCCCATGGTCGTCGAGGTTTTAGCTGCCACGGTTTTGCGGCGGATACCTCTCCCCTTATCCCAAGCCCTGCATTGCTCCATTCGTGCACGAAGTGGAAGTGCCTCGCGCCGAAGCGTTCAGTTTCTGGACCCACGCCGTAAGCGCCGTTGCCGCAATAGCAGTCCTAGTTGTCCTCGTCATCCGTGCCGAGGGTCCGCTGGCGGTCACTGCCGTTGCAGTGTACGGCGCAACGCTAGTGCTGCTGTTTTCAAGCAGTTCCTTCCACCATGTGGTTGGCTCTATGGGTCCCAAGTGGCACGCTATCAGTCGACGCCTCGACCATATTGCAATCTTCCTTCTCATAGCCGGCACCTACACGCCGTTCACCCTCGTGGCACTCCCACCTGGATGGGGCTGGAGTATCTTCGGCGTCGTGTGGGCATTTGCCGTGGCGGGAACGTTACTCAAAATCTTCAACCCACATACGCCACGCTGGATTACGGTTGGAATCTACCTTATCATGGGCTGGATTGCCCTCGTCGCAGTGGTCCCCATGTGGACCGTCGTGCCGCGCAACGTTGCCATCTGGTTGCTTGCCGGCGGCGTAATCTACAGTGTCGGTGCGGTAATCTACGCCCGCAAGAGGCCCGACCCCTTACCGGACCACGTGGGCTTCCACGGCGTCTGGCACGTGTTCGTCATGGCGGCCGCCGCCGCCCACGTAGTCGCCGTTTGGAACGTGCTTTGACATCGCCACCTGGCTTGTCTGAATGGGCCCACTAACCAGGGCTTCCGCGCTAGAAGGATCCAAGTCCCGCTTGCTCTGGAACCGGCTCCATGAGTCCGGCATTGTCGTTCTTCGTGTCTCCCACTGCTGCCCCCACGCGATGCATCGCCAGGGTGCCCGCAGCGGCTGGTGTCGCCAGGTCAAAGGGGTGCTCACCATCCAACCAATCTGTGGCGTGTTGGGGCTCAATGACGACGGGCATGCGGTCGTGCAATTGCTCCATATCTTCGTTGGGGGCGCACGTAACGATGCTTGCTAGTGATTGGTCGCGGCGGCCAAGCAAACCCGCCAGCAACATGGGTTGGCCGTCGGAGCGGTAAACGAAGTACGGCGCACCCCGGCCCTGCGGCTGCTGACTCCATTCGTAGAAACCCTTGACGAAGAACAAGCAATGGCTGCTGCCAATGAGGCCTCGCCACAGTGGGCTCTCGGCGGCCGTTTCGATTCGCGTGTTGAAGACGCCATTGGGGCGCTGGGGAATTGGGAACCCCCAGCGAGCAATCTCGATCCGGCGGTCCACACCCGGTCCGCCGGCGATGACGGGCAAACGGCTCGACGGGGGCACATTGAAGCGCGGCTTGTGCAGGAGGTCCGCGGTGTCTGGGTCGTCATCGGGGTTGTCCACCAGGGTCCGTACCAATTTGCCGGTCTTGGCGTCCCAGACATAGACGACTCGTCCACACATCAGAATAGCCTCCTTTGGTCAGTTGAAGCAGCCTGCTGGGCTTGAACGTCGGGCCATGCCACCGGGTCGCCCACTGCCTGCATCGCGGCGGCATCGTCGAATTTGGCTTTGCCCACGTCGAGGGCTAGGGGGTATGCAATGAGTTCTTCCTCCGGCGGCGGCGACAAGCAGGCAAACAGTTCCTCCGTCTCGTGGTCCTGTGGGTGCAGCCAGATGTCCAGTTGATCGTCTTGCAATTGGCCAATCATCCTGTCGTGAAACGCAGACACGAACTGATTGGGCGCGATGGTGACGAGGGCAAACGCGTCGTCGCCTTTGTTCTCCCAGTAGCCTCCCACGAGTGCTGGCACGCACATGGCGGCCCCGTCGGCTCGTTCAATACGCCACGGGCGCTTGCCCTCGCCGTCGCCTACATCGCCCCACTCCAGAATGTAGGACACAGGGGCTACGCCGTGGTGGCCCTCGTTACCAAACATACGCGCCCACATTTTGCTCGTGGTCAAGCGGTCGGCACGGGCATTGAAACTACTGAATCGACGCGTGAACCCAAACACGTGCCGGTGGACATTCGGCGCGCCGTCAGCACTCAAGGTGAGCACGGGTAGCCCCGTATGGGGGCGAACATAGGGGCGGTCAGCATCCTCGAATTTCACTTGGTAGCCGCGCAGGGCGCCACGCTTTTCGATGTCGGGGCCCCGCAACCCGATTACCCCTGCCATCGCACTGGTTCCCCCACCGGTACGAGGTCGTCCAGTTCCCTGCGGCCCTTGGCAAAGATGCGATTGTCGATGGGGACGGCTTCCCATGCATCATCCGGGGCAGGGCGTAGCAATTCCATGGCTGTGTCCGCGTCCGCTTTCATCCAGGCGTCGAGGTTTGCTGACTCAAGGCTGCACACCTGGCGACTGTGGTATTGCCCAAACAATGCATTGGGTTCGGTGGTGATGATGGCGCCGCACAATCGTTCTTCGCCCTTGACATTGCGTGCGCCCACGAGGCCCGGCATGACAATGGGTGTACCGTCCCGTCGGCGGAACCAGTATGCTTGTTTGTCGCCATGCTCGTCCTTCACCATCTCGTAGATGCCTGTTGACACGAACAAAGCGTGATGTTGCCGTTCACCCAGCATGCGGCTCCACATTGGACTTGACTGCAATCGGTCGTCGCGGGCGTTGCCTACGGGCCTCGGGCCGACGGGGAAGCCCCACCGAACTCGCTGGACTTCCCGTGCGCCGTCCTCGCCGTTCACAGCCACGGGCAGCGTGGTCGTCAGTCGGACTACCGGGTGAGGCACCCACTCTCCTTCGTACGCCCACCGAATCGCGCCTGTTGCATCCTGCACGTCCAGGTCGTTGGCAGTGAGTCCAATGAGGCCAGCCACGTACGGCCATCGGCGGCGTCCTTCAAACGGCTGCCATCACAGTTTTGTAGAAGTGCTAAGTCGCCGCGACCGTCATGAGTGCGGAGACGGAACCCAAGGCCAAGGAGGAAGAGGTCCTCGAAGCCGAAATCGAGGACCCATCGCCGCCGGAGGAAGAGCAGGCATCAGCCGGCGACTCGCAGGAAGTCGCCGACCTAAAGGACCGACTGGCCCGCGCCCGCGCTGATTACGTCAACCTGCAAAAACGCGTAGAACGAGACGCCGTGCTCGAACGAGAGCGCGTCAAGGCACGGGTGCTCGAACACTTCCTCGCCGTCTATGAGTACGGACAAATGGCTGCCATGGAGGCCGAAAAGCAGCCCGGCCCCCTGGCTGAAGGCGTCAAGATGCTCGTGCGGGAATTCGACCGCATGATGGAATCGGAAGGCGTAGCGCAAATTGGTGCCGTGGGGGAAGCCTTTGACGCCGCGCTCCACGAAGCTGTCGGGGAACACGAAGCAGAGGTTGATCCTGGCGCCGTGAGTCGGGTAGTCAAGCCGGGCTATCGCCTGGGCGAGCGCGTGCTGCGCTACGCTCGCGTCATGGTTCAGCCAGGCGAGGAAAACCCCGCGGACTCAGAACAGGAAGGTTCCACGGGCAATGGCGACGACACGGCCGCCGACCCTGACAACTGAACCATCAACGCTGACCTCCCGTCCACGTCGCGTTCCTAAATCGACGCCGTGGGCACAGCATCCACTACATGGCAGTCGGTCAAGCCTCGCCCAGAATGAGGAATGTGCTGCGCGCTTGCGCCACGAAATTGCCATCTTCATCGGTCACTGTTGACTGCAAGACCCACGCCCGCCGGCCTCGCTTGAGGACGTCGGCGCGTGCCGTAAGTTGCCCATCCCTCGTGGCACGGGCAAATGAAATCTGCAAATCCACGTTGCTGCATGCAACGCCGGGGTTGTTGGCGCTGATTAGGTAGCCCATGCTGGAATCCATGAGGCCTGCCAGGAAGCCGCCGTGTGTGATGCCATGTGGTTGATGGAATCGAGGCCCCGTAGCGGTTGTGACAATGCAGTGGTCTTCGTCGAGGGCGGCGACCACGTGGCCCATGGTTTCGTCGTACGGGTTGTGGGGTGCGCTGCTGGACTCCATCAGTGAACCTCGGTGACGCGGCCCGTATCGTTGTCGTACACGAGGGCTGCCACGGTGAGGTCATCTGGTAGGTAGGGATGGTTCCGAATGCGGGCTACCGATTCGCGAGCATGTTGCTCCACGTCGGTGAAGCCCTCCAGCCAAGGCTGCACTTCCTCCACGTTACCCCCGGTTGCTTCGGCAATGGATGTGTCACCCGCGCCAACGCCCAGCATGCCGCACTTGGTGTGCGGGACCACTACGACGTGGCGGACGCCGAGGCCATGGACTGCTACGACCAGGCTCCTGATTGCGCCGTCGTCTATGGCCGCCCCTGCAGTGCGGATGATTTTCGCGTCACCGTGCTTGAGGCCCAAGACCGTCTCCACCTGGTAACGGCAATCCATGCAGGCCACGATCGCCAACTGCTTGGCCGGTGGCCCCGGCAGTTGCGCGTCTTCTGGGTCCCAGGCATGCTCCACGAAGTCTGCGTTACCCGCGACCAAGCGGGCCACGATTGGGTGGGTCATGGTGCCCGGGACGGTCACCGGGCGTAAATGCTGCTGCCGCCGCTGCTTTCTTGGTCGCGGCCCTTTGGCTTGGTCGAACGCTGGACTTTCTGGCATGGGCTGCGGGCACCTCCAATGTCACTCGCGTCTTGTCGCCGTCCTCTATGACGATATTCCCGCCCTGCGCCATCATGGCGCGCCGGCACCAGGCAAGCGAAGCCTCGACGTTTCGGCCTTCGTCAATTTGGGCAAAAGGCAGGAATGCGGTTTGCTGACTTTCCCTACCGAACCCGGGTCCCTGGTCCTCGACGACGACGAGAATCTGCCGTCCCCGTCGCTTGACAGAAATCCTGACGGGGCCGCCCTTGGAGTACTTCTTGGCATTCTCCAACACGTGTCGAAGGGCCTTGCTAAACAGTTCTCGATCCATGAGTGCCACAGCCTTTGCTCCGTCCACCGTGGCGTCGTCGCCGAAGCCCGCCTGATTTGCAACGTCCCGTGCCACTTGCAGCGCATCTAGGCGGACCGGCCGGGCGTCGAGGTCGTTGAAATCTGTGGATGCTGCCAACAACGCGTCGCTGTACTGATGCATGCGGTCACTGGCTCGCTCAGCGGCCTCGAGCGCCTTGGCTTGGCGGCCAGGATCCGTCGTCGTGCGGGCAATGTGCAATTGCAGGCGCAACGCCGTCATGGGTGTGCGTAGCGCGTGGGCCGCATGATTGATGAAAGACTGTCGGACGGCGGCTTCTTGTTCGAGGCGTTGGTGGTTGGAATCTTGCTCTTGGCGGCTGCTGGCGGCAACGGCTCCCAGCGCGATGGCACTCATGCCTGCTGCCCCGATGCCGTGGGCGGTCCACCAAATGACGTCCCATGCGCCGCTGACGATGAAGAACACTGGCTGGATTGCCAGCAGTGCCCCCCCTGCGGCCGTCCACCGTGGGATGGGAACACCCTTCCGGGTGGCGACGACTGCTGCCGTCGTAATGAGTGCAATGGCTGTAATTTCGAGGCTAATACGGGTGGCTTGCAATTGCGCGGGGCTGGCCGTTTCTGCGACCTGGCCCAGGGTTGGTCCCATGGCCCAACTGGCTATTGCTAGTAATCCTGTCCCGACCAAGATACTGGCGACAATGCGTGGCCGGACGGCTGGGCGATAATTGGTTTGTGGGATGACGAGCGCAAGCAGAATTGCAGCGACTGCCAGTCGTGACATGGGGCCGTAGATGAGCCACTGGAATGGTGGCTGGGTGCCCGTGAACACGCCGTGCCACGTGTAAACTGCCGCGAAGCCTAGAAGCGCAGTACTGGCAAGAGCGAGTTGGGCGTGGCCGCTGCGCCAGAACATGAACAGGAGGAGGATGCCGCCTGTGGCGGCTAGGACGTTGGCGAGGCCGATCAGGAGGACATGCCATGCGTGGTCGGTCACGGTGATATCTTGGCCGCCGCCCGCGACGAGCGTGGCCAGCACTACAAGTGAGAGAAGGCCTAGGGACCCGAGGCCTCGCTGCATGCGCTGACCTCTCGCGTCGGCGGTGATTATGGCGCCGACTCTCCCATTCGGGCCTTTGGGCGGGCGGGTTGCTTTCCCGTTATCCCCCCAATCTCGATTACCTTCTTATAGAAGCCCTAACTGCGCCGCTCCATCAACCCGGCACCGGCCGGGCACCGCAACAGGAGAGAAACACATGGGACGAATCATCGGTATCGACCTCGGTACAACCAACTCAGAAGCCGCAGTCATGGAAGGCGGACAGCCCAAAATCATTCCCTCCGCGGAGGGCAACGTGTACGGTGGCAAGAACTTCCCCTCCGTCGTGGCATTCACCAAGGATGGTGAGACCCTCATCGGCGACGCGGCCAAGCGTCAAGCCGTGACCAATCCAGAGCGCACCATCCTGCGCATCAAGCGCAAGATTGGCACCGACTACAAGGTCACCATTGATGACAAGACGTACACGCCCCAGGAAGTGTCGGCCATGATTCTTCGTAAGATCAAGGAAGACGCAGAGAACTTCCTCGGCGAACCGGTCGCCGGCG
>JBFJXU010000116.1:0-6600 GCA_041622975.1 Thermoplasmatota archaeon | reverse complement strand
GCGCCACGCAGACTCGGTCATGTGTTGCTTGTCCAAGGGCCTCTCGGCCCCAGTAGGCTCAGTGATTGCGGGTTCATCTGATTTCATTGACAAAGCGCGCTACGTGCGCAAAGTATTGGGAGGCGGCATGCGCCAGGCGGGAGTCATTGCTGCCGCGGGGCTGGTTGCCTTGGACTCAATGAGGAGCCGTCTGCGCGATGACCACGCCAATGCGGCTCATCTTGCCAGGGGCTTGGAGGACGTCGGCGGCCTTCGCGTCCTGGCTGCGCCGGAGACCAATATCGTGTACGCGGATGTAGCCGCAGGTGGGCGCACTGCGGCACAATTCGTGGCGGCGGCCGACGAGGTCGGAGTGCGTTGCTTGTTCCGCGACGCTGGAAGCGTCGTCCGGTTCGTCACGCACCGCCACGTTGACCGCGGCGACATGGACGAAGCCGTTGCGAGGCTAACGCGTGCCTGAGATCGTCAGTCGCTTCGTAGATTGCCACGTGTTCCGTCGCGGCGAGGATGGCAAAGATGAATGGCTGCTCTTGCAGCGGTCGCCTCACGTGGTCCTTCCAGGCACCTGGCAAATGGTCCAAGGCCACATCGAGGATGGAGAGAAGGCATACGAAACCGCTGCGCGAGAACTGCTAGAGGAAACCGGGCTCTCCTGGCTTGGCTTCTACCAAGCCAGTTACGTGAATCGATTCTATTTGGCTGTCTTTGACCAGATTATTCTGAGCCCTGTATTCTGCGCGGAGGTGCCGGGGGACGCCGAGGTTGTCCTCAACCATGAGCACACAGGGTACCGCTGGGTATCCTTCGACGAGGCCATGGCCACATACCCGTGGCCGGGCCAGCGGAAGTCACTACAGATTTGCCGCGAGCAATTCTACCTGCGGGAGCCACGGCCGGAGAGCCGCCTAGACGGCCTGCTGAAGCCGGAACGTTAGCGGCCCAGTCAGCAAGCCGGCGCCGCTGCCGGTAGGCCCCTCGGCCTCATATGGATGGGGTTGCTCGGCCCTTCGTGGACTGGACGGAACGCCACCGCCCTCGCAGCCTAGACGACCTAGTCGGCAACGGACCGGCCGTGGCAGCCATCCGGAAATGGGCGGATGCCTGGGCCAAGGGCAAGCCCGGCAAGCGAGCCATCATCCTAGCCGGTCCGCCGGGCCCAGGCAAGACGAGCGCAGCCCTGGCATTGGCCAATGACATGGGGTGGGCGCCCCTGGAACTCAATGCCAGTGACGCGCGCAACGCGGAGGCCATTGAGCGAGTGGCAGGCGCGGGGAGTAGGAACCAGACCTTCGGCGGCGACGGCGCCTTTGGCCAAGGCGGCCACAAACTCATCATCCTCGACGAGGCAGACAACCTCACCGAATCGCTGCGCGGCGAGAACGCCGCGGGCGGCGGCGCCGACTTGTCGGACAAAGGCGGCAAGGCGGCCATTCTCAAGACCATCCGAGCAACCCAGCAGCCCATCATCCTCATTGTCAACGACTTGTATGCATTGCAGCGCGGTAGTGGCGCAGCCCTTCGTGGACTGGCTGATACCATCAAGTTCAGCCGCGTCAACGTGCGCAGTATTCCCAAGGCACTTGCAGGTGTTGCCAAAGCCGAAAGCATCGCCGTGGACCGCGAGGTCCTGGAAGCCATCGCGGGCCGCGCGGGTGGAGACTTGCGGGCTGCAGTGCGCGACCTGGAATCCATCAGCCGCGGGCGTACGCAGGTGACTGCCGCCGACTTGGCGAGTCTCGGCGACCGTGACTCGACGGGGACCATGTTCGACTTGGTTCGGCATGTGCTCAAAGGACGCGACTTGACGGCGTTGCGGCGTGAAGCAATGGACGTGGATGCCACGCCAGATGACATCGCCTTGTGGGTGGACGAAAACCTCCCCAAGGAGTTCGTGCACCCCGAGGACTTGGTGGCCGGCTACGACCTGCTGAGCCGCGCCGATCGGTTCCTGGGGCGAACCCGGCGCACCCAGAATTACCGGCTGTGGGCGTATGCGTCCGGCTTGGCGACTGGCGTAGCCGCCGTCCGGAAACATCCCGGCCCGCGCAAATTCACGCCGTTCGGATTTCCACAGTACTTGTCCAAGATGGGGCGAACGAAGGCGCACCGGGCGGCGATGAACGATTTGGCGGAGGCTGTCGGTCGCTACACGCATGCATCCAAGCGCAAGACCCGCACGGAGCAATTGCCGTCGGTCGCCGCATTGTTCCAGACGGATCAGGAATTCGCGATTTACGCCACCGCGCAGCTGCAATTGACCGAGGACCACGTGGTTTGGTTGCTAGGGCCCGATGCTACCGCCAAGGAACTCAAGGCCATCCTGGAGGGTGCCAAGGAACTGCAGGAAGCAGCCAAGGCCGCATCCATGGAGCGCATGAAGGCGGCGGCCAAGGGCCACGGTGCACTCGATGCCTTTGCCGAGCCCGACGAGGGCGCCGTAAGCGCAGCATCAGGACAAGGGAAGGAAGACGACAAAACGCAAAAACCGGCACCGTCCCAGGGTCAGCGGACCTTGTTCTAGCCCTGCGTTGCCTAGATACCTAAGGCGTCCCAGGCCTCCAGGTAGCCAGCGACGAGGTTGTCCGGTGGCCGGTACAAAGTCAGTAGGCGCTCGATGCGCTCCTCATCGGCGACATGGAACTCCTTGGCGCGGCCTTCCATCTTGCCGGACACAACATCGGCATCGAGTAGGGCACGCATGTGGTGGTGGACGGTACTGGGTGCAAGGTCCAAGGCGCGGGCAATTGCACTGAGGCTTGCACCAGGGTGATTGAGAAGGTGGAGTGTAATACCGAGGGGCACGGGGCGCCGCAGCAATCGCAGGACCGGCTTGTCGCGCCGGTCCACGTTGGCTGTGCCTCGGTGCGCGTCGCGACCATACACGCGGCGGAATGCGCCGTCCGATTCCACATCGGCCAATCCCGCTTTGGTGAGAGCCCGTGTGTGATAGTCCACAAGGTTGGGCTCGAGTTCCAGGGCACGGGCCAATTCAGCGATGGTGAGGCCCGGGTAATGGAGGGCGTGGTCGTGGATGCGCCGCCGGGTGTCCAAGTCAAGGACGGCGGTGAGCAGCACGACCCAGAGGCTCATCGGAGGACCGCGACGTAGAAGGCGCCGAGGGCAACGATGTCGAAGGCTAGGCCGGGGACCATCATGGCGTCGCGCCAGCCGGGATCCGTGAACAGTGCGACCGCGAAGGTGACTGCCTTGGCGGCCAGCGCCGTGAACCCAACGGCCAGCCATAGGGTTCGCTTGTTGGGGGCATAGTTCCACGCGCGCCATGCTACGAATGCCAAGGCGACCGCAATGGCCAGGCCGACGGGGATGAGGATGTTAGTGGCCACGGATGCGCCTCCACGCAGGCAGTCCTACGGCGGCGGCGGCCACCGCCAACGTGGGAAGAAAGACGCGGAGGTCCCCTTCCAAGAGTGCCTTGATGGCGCCCTTGATACCATCCGTGATTGTGAGGGTCGAGGTCTGTTGCAAGTCGGTGGCGCGCCCGAAAACCTGCAAGACGGCCACATCATCCCCTTGCACGATGACAGGGGCAGGCGTGCGCGGGGCACCGTCAATCGTGAGCGTGTCGGCCCAAGTGATATTGAGCGCCTTCTCCCCATGCCCCAGGACCGCTTGGTCTGGGTGGATGGTGGCGTCCGTGACGATGGTCCGTTGCAGGGCTAGGATGGTGTCATCCTGCGTGTATGGGTAGTCGCGAAGCGACAGGGTGTGGCGAGCATCGTCGCCGAGCACGCTACCAAAGGCCCACGACAACGTGATCTTGCCCGGCAGCACACCGGGGACGAGGCCGGCATCCAGATCAAAGCGGGCGTGGATTCCGAAGGCATCTTGCTCGACCCGGGCCCCCGTAAGGTGCCGTTCGTGGGTAATGACGTCGCCGGGGCCCAGGGCACCGTCACCATCATCCTGGAATTCGAGGAGGCTCCATGTTTGTTGCCACGTGGAGTCCTTCGTGGTGATGGTCAACGCATCGTCCACGAAGTGGATGGTGTACTCGTCGGGACTAGTTGCTGTGAAAGCATCGGCGTCAGCGTCGACAATCCAGGCGCCCTGGGCGGAGGCGGAGGTCAGAATGAATAGGAGCGGGATGAGCACGGTGGTGAAGGAGGAGAGGAGGAGAAGGGGGTGTCGCTTCATTTGCGGCTCACGACCACAATCGCGACCACGGCGATGACGAGGGCAGCACCTAGGATGATGGCCGGCCAGCCAATGTCGAGGATCTTGTCATCGTCCCCAGACAGGGTGGTCTTCGGGGCCTCGTATGCGTATTCGTGGGTGGTGCCGGGTGCGAACGCGTAGCCGGCATCGGCCTGCGTGTGGTTGACAACCGTGGTGTTGGCGGCGTGTACGAACGTGCCGACCACATCGGGGATTTGGTCGGCGGCGAGGAAGGCCGTGCTGGTGTTCTCGTCGAAGCCTTCCGTGTCGGCGACGGCCGTGAAGAGTCCGCTGTGGTTACCCTCAATGGTGATGGTGACGGTCCGACCAAGGGCATCGGCGAGTACGAAGGGGGTACCGGCCGGGGCATCCAGGGCCGCGCGGCCCGTGAACTTGTGCCCGTCAGGAGTGGCTTCGTCTTCGATATCATACCAGGCGAGGTCGGTTAGGTTCCAGCGCCCGGTCTCCTCGTCGGCTTGGTAGTGGCCGTCGCCGTTGGTGTCATCGAAGGTCACGAGGGCTTCAATCGTAGTGGTGTATTGGACGAGTCCGTGGCCCAAGGTCCACGTACCGTTGGGCGCGTCGTACGTAAACCAGGTTTCATCCACGGTCATCGTGGCATGCGTTTGGTGGTTCTCGGCTTGCATATGGTCGGCGGCTGCCATCGGTACGATGGTCAGGGCCAACAGCCAGGCAATGTGCTTCATGGCAAGACCAAGGTGAGCGCCCGGCGTACTTAGTGCGTGTTTGGGAGGCTTCGAAAGGTCAGGCGAGCCGCCAGCCGAGCCACGCCAGGAAGGGGCCTCCGAGGCCGTTGATGACGACGTTAGCAGCAGCCAGGGTATGGCGATCCTCTTGCAGGAGGCCGATGGTTTCGACGGAGTAGGTGCTCAGGGTGGTGAAGGCCCCGAGGAAACCCACCGCGATGAACAGGCGCGGGCCGTGGTCCATGCCGTGGTCAAGGAACAGGTAACCCAACAGGAACGACCCCGCCAGATTGACTGTGGTGGTATGCCACGGAAAGGCCAGGCGAGGCAGGGCCGTTGCGACTCCGAAACGAGCAAGGGCCCCTAGAGCACCGCCGAGGGCGACGAATAGGAGGTCACGGGGTAGGGCCACAACCACCGATGCTGGCCAATGTTCATATACTGCCCCCAGTCAGGGGGGCTTCGTCCATGGGCAACATCCGTCCGACCTACATCAAGCGCGTCGCCATCGAACTGGTACAGAAGTACAACGATGAGTTCAGTGACGACTTTGAACACAACAAGAAGATGGTCGGAGAATTGACGGATGCGTCCAGTACGTCGTTCCGCAACCGCATCGCCGGTTACGTCACCACATACAGGAAGAACTGGGAGTCGTCCACGGTGGAAGCCGAGGATGATGAAGTGGCTGCAGCCTAAGCCCGCCCCATTATCGAGTAGCAACCCATTCTTTGTTAAGGGGGTCATCGTGGCCGACCCGTGGACCTGAGCCGAGCCACCGATGCCCTCGCCCGCGGCGAGCCCATTCTCCTCTACGACGCCGACGGCCGAGAAGAGGAAACAGACATCGTGGTTGCCAGCCAACACTGCACCCCCGCGACCCTACGCCGCCTTCGTAATGACGCCGGCGGCCTCGTATGCACCACCATTGCGCCCGAACACCACCGCGCGCTTGGCCTTCCCTTCCTACACGACATGCTGGAGGAAGCAAGCACAGCGTACCCCGCCCTCGCCCACTTACCCGGCGAGACGCGGTACGACGCCAACCCCAGCAGTTTCGGGATTACCATCAATCACCGATCCACGTTCACGGGGATTTCGGACACAGACCGCGCCACGACCATCACCGAACTGGCCGCATTCCTGGCCGACGGCGACCTTGACCCCAAGGCCTTCGGCGCCGAATTCCGCGCCCCCGGACACGTCATCCTCCTCAACGGCCACCCCAGTGGCCTAGCCGCCCGCCAAGGCCACACAGAATTGAGTATCGAACTTGCTCGCATGGCTGGCGTCGTGCCCAGCACCACCATTTGCGAAATGCTTGGCCCCGACGGCAACGCCCTCCCCCGCGCCGCAGCCGAAGAATACGCTCGCGCCCACGGACTTGTGTTCCTCACGGGCCAAGACATCCTGGATGCCCACAAGGCAAAGCGAACCCGAGCCAACCCTGTGCCGCGACCCCGGACCGCGTGAGCCAAGAACCCAGGCCTACTGGCCGCACCGTGGAACCACGCCCCCACGTCCGCGTCATGACGACGGGCGTCTTCGACCTCCTGCACCCCGGCCACGTCCACATGCTGCAGGAAGCTAAAGCCCTCGGCGACGAACTGGTCGTCGTCGTAGCAAGGGACGCCAACGTTGCCAAGGAGAAGCACGCCCCCATCACGCCCGAAGAGCATCGGCGCGACATGGTGGCGGCCCTCAAGCCGGTCGACGT
>JBFJXU010000115.1:0-6647 GCA_041622975.1 Thermoplasmatota archaeon | reverse complement strand
GCGGGCCGCTTGCGGCGGCCCGGATGTATTGCTCGCGGCGGGTTTCGTAGAGGCGTTTTCGGGCGGCGTGGACGTACGGGACGCAGTAGGCGAAGCCTTGAACGGCGACGCAGGGTGCGTCGGGGCCTGCGGCGCAGTAGCGGCAGGGTACGGTGAGGGCCAATAGGGTTGCGCGGTCCATCATGCGTCGAACCCCCTGAATCCGTTGACGAAGCACGATACGTTGCCCTGCTGACTGACCCAGTGGAAGCCGCTGTCCTCTAGATCGCGTATCATGGCGCGTATGTGCTCACCTGAGAGCACGCGCTCGGTCCAGTCCACGACGAGGCACATGGCGTAGCGCTGAAGCGTGGGCATGGAGTGCTTGAGGACGTCCACCTCGGCGCCTTCGACGTCGAGGGCAACGTTGCACTTCTCCTTGACCCAGTGCTCCAAGGGCTGCACCGGGACGCTGACACCAGTCATGGCGGTCTGCTCTTGGGCGGAGCGGCCGGTTTTGATTTTGCCGAGGGTGTCGATGGTTAGCTCGCCGCCGCTGTACCCAAGCGCTGCGCTCTCGACGACAAAGGAACTGTCGTTGAGGCGGGCTTGGCGCTCGCAGAGTCGGACACTGTGCGGGTTGGGTTCGACGACGATGTGCCGCGGCGGGTTGAGTTCGGCGTTCCAGCGCACGGCGGTGACGCCGAGGCCGCCGCCAAACTCGTAAATTGGGACGTCGCGCTGGAAGTAGCGGACCCCGGCAGTGTATTCGGGTTGTTCCCAGAGGTGCTGGCGTAGTTTGTAGCCTCGGGTATTGTCAACGAAGCTTGGCCACACCTCGAACGTAAAGCCGTCCCAGTCAACCTTGTAGTCGAGGCCGAGTCGGTGCAGGACGGCTCCGCGCGTTGGGCTGGTTGGCACTTAGGCACCCCATGAGCAGGTGCGGCACTTGAGGATGCGGCCGGTGCGCAGGCGTTCAAAGGTGGTGTTGTTGCAGGGTTTGCATGTGGCTTTCATGGTTTCACCGCCCGGTTGGGCGGTTGGATGAAAGCGGGGGCCTACTTAGCGGGCCGCGTTGAAGTGTCAACGCCTTCGCTACACGTTGGGCTTTGGGTTGACATGTCAACCGCGAGGCCCCAGAGGGTGAGGAGGGCAAGGGCGGCGGGAACGTGCAGCTTGAAAGCCAGAACGAGCAGCAGCGGCCCCGCCGCCAAGAGGGCGAGGCCGCCACCGTTCTTCAAGAGTTCCACACCAAGGAGTTCGACGGGGTGTGGACGATCTTGACGGTGTCGCCGCAACCTGTGAGTTCGTCGCCAGCGGTGACGTCGCCCACGGTTGGGACGGTGCCGGTGCAGCCGCTCACGGTGAGCTGGTCCCACGATACGTCACCGACGACGCGCACGACGGTGAGGACGTCGCCCTTTTGGCTCATGGAGAGCGTGGGGGTTGGCTCTTGGTCGGTTGAGAGTTGGCTGACAATGGTGAAGACGACGGCGGCCAAGACGACAGTGATGGCGACCATGAGAATGACCCCAATGACAGGGCTGACGGCTTCGGTGCTGGCTTTCAGGTTTTGGTTTGCTTTCATAGTAGTCCTCCGAGGAGAAGTGCGCCGCTTATTTCGATGGCGACCCACGATAGGGCGAGGGCGCTGATGCCCTTACGGTTTTGCCTTAGGATGCGCATGTGCTCGGCCCTGAGTGCTTCGCGGTAGCCTTCGCCGGTTTCCTTGATGCGTTCGCGGGCCTTGCGCTGGGCCCATTTCTCGGGCTTCAAAGGAAGTTCAACCCCTCGCTTGATTCGGGTGTTGGCGCGTGGTCGAGGTGGCCGTGTCGGCGCAGGGCGCTCATGATGAGGCCGAGGTGCCGGTAGTTGAGGAGGCGCACCCAGTCGTATTCGGGCATACCGTCGGGCACCTTGTCGCGGATGCGTTTGAGTTCGGCGACGCCGTCTTGGTATTCGGTGTCTTTTTCGACGACTGGGGTGGCGAGGGCGACGAGGTAGGCGTGGTCGCCTTCGGTGTCGCCGTCAACGTGGGCGTCTTCGCCGTATCGGTCGAGCACCTTGAACAATAGGTAGTCGTAGAGGGTGCTACCGTAGCCACTCACGGCTTGAGGCCCCCTCGGCGCACCCTGGGCGCTTCAATGACGCGGGGTGCGCGCTCGGCGTCGAATACGGCCTTGCCCGCGTCGCGGTGGGGTGTACGGTCGTCGAGGCTGGCGATGGCGCGGGTGAGGTCTTCGCGGCCCCGTGCGCCGACGCTGACGGTGAGGCGTAGACTGTTGTTGAGGAAGTGCTCGACGGCTTCGACGCGGTCCAAGAGGTCGGCTTTGAGGATGCCCGCGTCGACGAGGTCGCGGCCCTCTTGGCACAGTTCGCTCCATGCGGCGTAGGCCGGGACGATGTGGCGCGGGATGTTGGCGATGTAGGGCAGGTGGCGGTCCTCGACGAGCGTGAGGTGCTTGCCGACCTGGAAGCGTGGGTCCATTTGGGCCATTATGCCAACCCCACAGAGCCACCTGCGCCGCCAGTCGCGGTGTTTGCCTGTTGGAGCAGGTTGATGGCGTAGAGGACTGCGCCGAGGACCATTGCGACGGCGACGCCGCCGCCCACCATGAGCAGAGTGAGGGTCTTGTTGATGTCGGTTTTGCTGGACTCGGCGATGTCCTTGAGGCCGCCGCCGAAGAGGGCGTACCAGAGGCGGGCACCGTCGAGGCCGATGACGTGGCCGGTGTCCTTGATGGCGATGATTCGACCCTTGCCCTCGCTTATGTCGGCCATGAAGACGGGTCCGGCTCGGCCCTTGTAGCTGAACTTTCCGTCGAGCACGAGGTGGATGTTTCTGCCGTCGCGGCCGCGCCAAGTGACGCCGCCGTGGCGGTTTTGCTTGAGCTTGCGGTACTCAAGGACGCCGCGGCTTGGGTCGATGCCGACGACGGGGATGCGGGAGTCGCGGCGCAGGATGGCTGCGCCAGCGACGAACAAGCCTACCATGAAGGCCAATAGGAGGCCGAGTTGGGCTACTTCATTCAATCAAATCACTCCTCTGTTAAGCCCTGCTTGTGGCGGGTGTACCACGTTAGCCAGAGCATGAGCATGAATAGGTAGATGATGCCGAGGCGGCCGATGCTTGCGGCGTCGAGGACGGGCAAGGCGAAGCCGATGGTGGCGGCGACGGCGGGTAGGCGGTAGCCGTTCCAGAGGGACCAGATGAGGGCGGCCATGAAGATGAGCACAGGCAACCAGAAGATGGCGTCTTCGAGCAGTTGCTCTTGGTCGGCTCGCACGGTGTCAACGTATGCGGGGAGTGTCACTTGGTACTGGGTGGCTCCGTTCGCGGCTGCGGTCCATGCGAGGCGGTAGTTGCCAGCTTCGCCGAAGGCGAGGTTGATGCAAGGTTCCCCGGCTGGGTACTCGAAGGACTGCCCGCCCGGTGCGGTGACGGTGATGCGCTGGTAGTCGGTTTCGGCGGCGACGTCGTAGGTTTCGCTATGGATCGTGGCGAATGGGTACCATACGCGCTCGGTGCCTTCGGCGGTGTGGCGTAGGTCAGCTTCGGCAGGGTTTGCGTATCGTTCGAGGGTTGCGCGAGACGGCGCACCGTCGTACCATAGGCGGAAGTCGTAGGTTCCGGCGAAGCGGCTGCCGCCGTCGCCCTTTGGCATAAAGGCCACCTCGTAGGGTCGAAGACCTGCGCTGCCGTCCAGTTCGTTCGGCAGGGCCAACTCTAAGCCCTCGGCTCGCTGAACGTTGCCACTTTCGGTGTAAATGGTGACATTTGCATTTCGGAGCCGTGCGTCGGCTGATGCGTTGACCACCGGCCCCCACTCCAAGGCGACGCCGAGGGGGCCATAAACGGGGCCAGAGCCCAACTCGGCGCGTATGTCGCTGCGAAGGTTGACCCAGTTCTGAAGGCCGCCTTGTGTGTATTCCTGCAAGTTTAGCCGCCCGGTGTTTGGGTTGTAGGCCAAGGCGATGCCGTGGCCCCCGATGGCGACGTTGCCCGAATCGACCCCGGCCACAATCTCATCTGGGCGCGTTCCGAACCGTAGCGCCCACAACTCGGCCCCGTCTGTATCGTCTTGTTCCCAAATGGCGGCGAGTGCGCCGCTTGAGGTGCTGTTGAAGGCGTCGGGTTCGACCTGGCCTATGTCGGCTGCGATTTTGGTGAAGTCGCTTTGATGGCCCCAGCCCCATCCGAAGCCGCCCTTGAAGCGGACTGTCTCGGAGGTGTCGGTTCCGGGCACGTCGAGGACGGTCTCCTGCCAGCCCTGCACTTCCAAGTCCCATGAGTTAGCGCCGAGGTCGCCGTAGAACGCTCCGCTTCGTTCGCTCACGTCGGTGACTTGGTAGGTGTCGGTGATGACGAGCGGGCGAGCTGAACAGAATTGGCGGGTTTCGCCGACGGGGTAGCCGTTGCCTGCGAGGTGCCCTTCGAGTGGGGTCCACTTGGCGTCGCTCCAGACGTTGACGTGCACGGTGTCGCCGCCCACCTGCGGGATAGTAATTTCCCATACGCCGGTCTGGTCCCAGAAGAGGGTGAAGCAGTTTTCGCTGTCGAGCTGCGCCGTGAAGGTGGTCCCGTCGGGTCGGGTGACGGCGACGCCCCCGGTGACGGTGCCAACGGCGCAGGCGCGGGCGCTGGTGCCGAGGCGGTGCTCGCGCTCGGCGTCGTCGTTCTCGAATACGATGACGGTGCCGAATTGTGCGCCGACGGGCGTGGCGGGGATGAGCAGGAGGATGGCGATACAGTAAATGTAGGAGCGGTCGATTTTCAATTTGCACCACCACGCATTAGGGTCACGAGGCTCCAAACGCTGGAACCGACGACGACCATGGCAACGGGCATACGGACCCAGAAGGGCGCACCGGGCACGTTGAAGGTCATCAAGCCGAGGAAGATGCCAAAGGCGTTGATTGCGGCTTTGAAGAGGCTGATGAGTTCGTTTGCCTCCAGGAAGAACGTTGCGAGGTTGCCGAGGAGGCACCCACTGTAGATGAGCGGCCCAGCTAGGAAGCCGTTGCACTCGGCGTATGAAACGCTAGGGTCGTCTTGTTGGAAGCTGTCACCGAAGATGTTAACCTCGGTAATTTCGCCGCCAACCAAGAGTGCCTGAAAGCACAAGACGACGGTGACGCCGAACAAGACTTTGACGGGGCTGGTGCTCAACTAGTCACGCCCCTTCGTGAAGAGGAAGGCTCCGACGATGACCATAACCATCAGGATTGGCACCCAAATGGGCACCCAACCGAGGCCGACGCCGCCAGCGAGGCCGAGCGCCGCACCCCCGGCAGCACCAGCGAAGCCGCCAAGGAAGAAACCGCCCACGGCGAGGCCCGCGATGAGCGCGACGCCGACAATCCAGCCAACGCTTGCGATAGGCAAGCCCAGACCACCGGCGAGTGGCTCAAGGTCGAGCAGACCACCATCGCCTACCGGCACACCACCGCCCCCGGGCAGCAAGCCCGAAGCGTCGCCGCAGCTATCTGAATCCAAAATCAGGCCACCGTCAACAACGACCGCGCACGATTTTGCACTCTCATATCCCAAATTGTTAGTCGCGGTCACTTGAAAAACAAAACTAGTTGGCGCACCGCCAAGCACGACAAGCGCCTCACGATAACCCCCGCCGTCCCGGGCGTTCAATAGGTCATCGCCGACGTCAACGCCGTCCACATATATCGAGTAAGTGAGGTTTCCCGCCTCTTGGTCGGGGTCGCTGGCGCTCAACGGCCAACGCAACACAATTTCCCCGTCCTGCTGCACACCCACCGTTTTCTGAACAAAAGCAGACAAACCAGCTGGTGCAAGAGGGAAAAACTCACTTGGCGGCGCATCGCCCGCGTCGTCAAGCGACCAATACAGGCTATCAGGACCAACCACCGTTGAACCACGCCCGATACCCACGACGGTCCTAGGGCCTAAATCCAACGACCCCAAGTTGTGCGTGGCGCCCTCGTAAGAACCGAGCGTGTCATAAACCCTGAATTGGAAGGATCCGCCACTGCTTGAACAGGTGGCGTTGAAAACCTCGTATTTGTACCACTGCCCAAACTCGTACCCAAACGCACGGCCAACGACGTTCCGGTTATTCCCGGTGTCAAGGTGAAACGTTTCCACCTTGAAATGAGTGGAGTTTTCCGCAGATGCCGAGATACCGAACGGCGACTTACTGCTATGCGTAGCGGTGTTCGTACCGCCACCCTGCTGGATTTGCCAAGACTGCAAATATGTTCGCTGCGTCGTACTGCTATATTCTAGCTTCGCCCACCAGCTAAACACCGCCCCAGTGCCGCAAATATCTGGCACACCGCCACCGCCAAACTCGCCAGCTCCGTCGCTCCCACTCAAGTATTGCACACCCTCGTATGCGACACCCGTGGAGTTTGCCACCACCGGCCCAACCGGGCCGTAAAAGGTGTAGTCGCCCACCGGCCGCGCACCAACCGTGTCGTCCTCGAAGTCTTCGGCGAAGGCAGTCACGGCCGCAGATGACAACAGAAGCACCACGAGGGCCAAGAGGAACCTCATAGGAAGACCACCCAAGTGTTCCATGCGGCGACGGCGGCCATGAGGCCGAGCGTTGCGGCTTGGGCGAGGCGGCCGAGGCGTGGCCAGTTCCGGGCGAGGGGGTGCATGAGCACGGCGATGAGTGCGGTTCCGGCGG
>JBFJXU010000114.1:0-6667 GCA_041622975.1 Thermoplasmatota archaeon | reverse complement strand
CGACAAGGGCTTGGTGTGGCAGGCGTCAAGCCTAAGCCGGCGTCCTCGTCCCGCGGCCCATGGACTTCACGCCTACCGCAGAGCATGACCTCATTCGTCAAACCATGCGGGAGTTCGCAGAGACCGAGGTGGCCGCCGTGGCCACCAAGATGGACGAAGACGACCAGTGGCCTACTGACTTGGACGCCAAACTGGCCGCCATGGGCCTGATGGGAATGGTCGTCCCGCAAGAACTCGGTGGTGCAGGCGTGGACACAGTCTCTTACAACATCGCCATCGAAGAAATCGCGCGTGTCTCTGGCAGCGTTGCCCTCAGCCTGGCGGCTCAGAACGGCCTCGGCTACGGCCACATCCTGGGCCAAGGCACGCCTGAACAGGTCGAAAAATACGTTCCGCCCATGGCGCGCGGCGAGGAATGGGGTGCCTGGTGCCTGACGGAACCCGGCGCGGGCAGCGACGCTGCCGGCATCCAGACTCAGGCCGTTCGCGAAGGCGATGGCTGGCGCATCAACGGCCAAAAGCAATTCATCACCAATGGCCATATTGCCAGCACCTTCACCATCATGGCCAAGACCGACCCGGAAAAGGGTGCCCACGGCATCACCGCCTTCATCGCCCGAGCCGGAGACAAAGGCCTCCAACTGGGCAACAAGGAGGACAAACTTGGCATGCGGGGCAGCATCACCAGCCAACTACTCTTCGACGACCTCTGGGTGCCTGATGACCAAGTGATTGGCGGCGAGGCCGGCATTGGCATGGGCTTCATTGGTACTATGAAGACCTTGGATGCTGGCCGCATTGCGATTGGAAGCCTTGCCCTCGGCCTTGCCCAGGGTGCATACGACGCAGCACTTGCGTACTCCAAGGAGCGCCAACAATTCGGCAAGCCAATCTCTGCCAATCAAGCCATCCAGTGGAAATTGGCCGACATGGCCACCAACATCGACGCGGCCCGTCTCCTCTTGCAACGCGCAGCGGTCCTCAAGGACCAAGGCAAGAACTTCACCACCGAAGCGGCCATGGGGAAATTGTACGCGAGCGAGGTCGGCATGAAGGCCACGACGGAGGCCATTCAGATCCACGGTGGCAACGGTTACACCAAGGACTACCCCGTGGAACGCATGTTCCGGGACGTGAAACTGTGCGAAATCGGCGAAGGCAGCAGCGAAGTCCAGCGCATGGTAATCTCCAAGCGGCTGTTAGCGTAGGCTCTGGGGCTCGGCATCACTTGGCCTGCCGGCGGGCAGTATCGATGGTTCACTCGGGTTCCGCAGGATTGCTACTGAATCCGCACCCCGCGGCGACCTCCGGCTTAGAAATCGTTGCACCAGTTCGAAATTCGCGGTCTACTCTCTCCTTCCTGTTGAATCACGAGGACCTTAAGGTTCATTATCGCCCAAGTCTCACCCCTTGAAGTGTCCCGGTGGCGGTGTGCTCCACGTCGTCGGTGGGGGACGACGTGATACCATGCGAATCGACAACAGCATCCTTGCGCTGGCGTTGGCGGCCTTGCTTGCCATGCCGGCAGTATTAGTGCAGGCCGACCACGACGGGCCGGGCCAGTATTTCTCAACCAGCGCAGACACATCCAATATTCCTCCTGGCTGCACTGCATTCCAGAAGGAGAACACCTGCTTCCAGATGCGGACCGGCCTCAACAACCTCGACAGTCCCAAGGTGGACGTCCTCATCCTGGTCCCCGTCTCCCCCGCGGCCGAACGCGACATGCGCGTCATGCGCCAATCGGTGGAGATGTGGGGTGCCGGCATTGATTACTTGGCCCGCGACATGAACATGGATTGGCTCGCTGACGGTGTTGATTTCCATATCACCGTCGATTACATTGACGTGGCTAATGGCCAGGGTGGTGAATTCACCACATACCCCATCGTGGACCCCGAAATCGTGGTCATCGCTAGCAACCCCGTTGGCGGCGTAGGTATCGGCATTGCTCCGTTCAACATCAACTTCTGCCATGGAATTGCCAACCCCTTCGACTTTGAAATGTGGGAGAGCCTACCTGGCTTCGACAGCCACCATGGCGAACGCAGCGGCACATACACCGAGAAGTGTGATGGCAAGGGTGGCAACATCTGCTTCGCCGTTAACGGCGCCATCGACCCGCCGCCGATTGAACTGGACTTCTTCCAACTGTACGACCTTGTCAGCCACGAATTTGGCCACTGCTTGACCCTTGGCCACGTCGGCGACGGCGCCGAGGGCTCCTGGGGCCCTGTCCCGACCGCAGACATCATGGCATACAGTAGTGATCCTCCGGGTCGCAGCAAATGTGTATCCACGCTCGATGTGGAAGCCTTCGCAATCCGCATGAGCAACTTCCTCGATGTCGACGGCGATGGTCAAGTGACTGCCGCTGACCGCATCTTTGCCAATGACCATGTGGGTCAGGGGAACAACCCCTTCCAGATTCAGCGGCCTGAACACCATTACTACGCCTCCCAGACCGGCCTGCCGGGGGACTGCCCCCAGCCCGTCACTGGGTACTTGGAAGTGGGTGGCGATGCGGACTTCACCCCCGATGGTGAAATCCAGCACAGTCACGAACACGTCGTCATCGCGAGTCACGACGACGGCGACGAGGTCGCCGCCGGGCCCGTGACCGTGACAGGATTCCTAACCGATGGCCACTGGCACCCCGACGATGGCGACGGCGATGGCGTGGCCGACGAACTGGACAACTGCCCGACAATTGCCAACGCAGCCCAGGCCGACCGTGACGACGACGGTGTTGGAGATGCCTGTGATCTAACTGACGGCGCCTTCCCCATTCCGCAAGGTGAGATTACCGGTGGCATCACTATCTTCAACGATGCCAACCCCGTCATCGCCCACAGTAGCCTCGGGTCCACGGGCACCGGCTTCGTCGGCGATGAGAAGCCCAAGTTCTTGCCCGGCGAGGATGTGACTCTACGCACCCGTTTCACGACCAACACCAGTGATGCACCCGTAGTTGTCGGCTCGGACACTTTCACTTGGTATGTCTGGGATACGCAGGGCAACATTGTGTCCACTCAATCCTGTACCACCGAAAGCGACGGGGCTGCGACTGGCGCCTCCGGGTTTGACTGCGAAGCGCCCATCAGCCTTCCCTCGACGCCTGGCTATTACTACACAAGCGCAAGGCTCGATGGGGCAACAGGCGACTTCTGGATTCGCGACAACAGTGGTCCCAGCCGTGAACACCCGGGCCTTCAGGGGCTAGAGGTGGTCGGCATTGGCGGCCTGCCTGGCTCCGAGAGTGCCGCGACGGTCATCGAATTCCATGATGATGGTGATCCAGTCAACACCTTCTACACAGAGGAATCTAACCTCGGGGTTGCTGACCTTCTCATCGACTTCAGCGAGTACTTCACGCTCGACATCACGGAAACGAGTGACGTTACCATTACACTCGAATGGAGCAGTGGCGTCGGCTTTGATGACCTCGACTTGTACGTGACTGGTGTGGCGGAGGATTCGTCCGGTGATTTCAACACGCAGTCGGAAGAGGTAGTTCTCACCGATGTGCCTGCAGGACAACTCACCATTCAGGTGGATCCCTACCAGATTAACGATGCCATCGACGGTGCCCAATACACCCTTGTGGCAACCATCGTCGAAAAGGGTGGCTCTGCGGACACGGACGGCGATGGCATCGCCGACAACTTCGACGTCTGCCCCAATACTCCCGGAATCGCGCCCGATGGCTGCCCTGACACGGACGGCGACGGCGTCTCTGACGCCGTTGACCAGTGCCCCGACACGCCGGCCGGCGACCCAGTGGACCCTCAAACTGGCTGCCCCGAAGGTTACGCACCGGTTCGCCTTGAGTTCTCCGTCGACGGCGTCGTGGTTGCCACCCAGGAAACCAGTGGTGAGTCTGGCAGTTCCTTCGCTGAAACCCTAGACCTTTCGACGGCTAGCGGCGCGACCACAGTCGTCGTGGCTTGGTTCGATGGTGCAACCAAGGTCAGCGAAGCAAAGGTCGACCTCGTAGTTGTCTAGCCGCGGCGGTTTACCAGGAGCAAAATTCCCTTCTCCCTCTTTTCTTATATCCAAACTTTTCCATTTGAAACCGGCCTTCCGGTCGAGCATCAATCGGCAATTAAATCCAAAAAAAGTGGTTCCGATTAGGAGGGGTGCGGCGGCTGAGGCGTGTATTTTCCGCCGTTTATGCAAGCTCTAGCCTGCATACCTTCATATAACGCCGCTTTTGTGGGCAGCCCGCACCGATAGGGTGGTCTAGGCCATGCAATCTCAAGAATCTTCCAAAATCCGAAGCACCGCGATACAGACTGGGGCCCACGTTGTTGCCTGGGCTTTTGTCTTCGCAGCACTGTTCGGCGCCCTCCCTGGGGTCGCCGCCACTGACCTGGGTGGGCCCACCGGCGGCGACGTCGCCACCGGCACCAATGCCACCTACCTTGGCGTAGGCTCCTCCGCTTACGTGGGCGATGCCCTCGCGATGGGCGACCTGAATAACGACGGCCTCGACGATGTCGTCTTGGGTGCCCGCCTCGATGACGAAGCCGGCTCCAACGCAGGCGCCGTCTACATTTTCTTCAGCATGGCAGACCCGTCACCCGCTGCCAGTTACGATATCAGTCAGGCAGACGTGGTTCTACACGGTGCCGCAGCCTTCGATCAATTCGGTACCTCGCTGGCCGTAGGCGACATTGACGGTGACGGTGCCGCCGACCTCATTGTCGGTGCCCCATACAATGACAACGCCGGGGGCTCCAATGCCGGTGCCGTTTACCTCTACAAGGGCACTGACCTAAGTACGTCCACCACGCCGACTGCAGTTTACACGGGTGTCGCTGCCGGCGACCAAGCCGGCGCGGCTGTCGCCGTGGGCGGCGGTGGCTTCGCTGCCGGCGCTCCTCGCAACGATGACGCCGGCCGCGACGCTGGTGCCGCGTTCGTCTTCGCCGCCGGTTTCGGATCCGGTGGCAGCCTGGGTGCAGGCCAAGGTATCGTGGGTGCAGCCGCAGGAGATCAATTCGGTGCATCTCTTGCCTTCGCCGATTTCCTGGGGGACTTCGATGACGAACTCATCGTGGGTGCCCCCCTCAACGACGCTACCGGCACCAACGCAGGTTCCGTCTACTTCTACTCCCTTGCAGGGACTGCCATCCTGGAACTAACCCTGCGGGGCGCCGCTTTCGCTGACCAATTCGGCCGCGCGGTCGCAAACGGTGGCGACTTCAACGGTGACGGCCGAGAAGACGTCGTTATTGGTGCCCCGTACGCCGACGGGACGCAAGCCGGCAGCAATCGCGGCCAAGCTTACTCTGTGTTCGGTGCTGACGCGCCTACCGGCGATTCCTCTATCCTTACGTTTGCCTCCAAGCAGACCTTTACGGGAGCCATGGCCAATGACAACCTCGGTTCGTCCGTGGCTGCCTTCGACGGTGGCATCCTCCTTGGTGCGCCGTTCCACGATGGCGCTGGCTCCAATGCTGGTGCCGTGTACGTTCTCGAATCCGGCGATGCCTCTCTTGCTGATGCCGTTGTCTTCATGGGCAGCAATGCAGAAGGTCGTCTTGGTTCCAGCGTGGCCAGTGGCCACGTCAACGACGATCAGAGCGGCCTCCAACGCTCTGACCTGCTTATGGGTGCCCCCCTAGTCGATGTTGGTGCCCAATCCGACGCCGGTGCGGCCTACCTGTTCCACGGTGCCGATACCTACGATGACGATCACGATGGTGTCGACAACACGCGCGACACCTGCCACGGCTTCGACGACGCTTCCGACTACGACGGTGATGGCATCGCTGACGGGCCCGGGGACTTCGAAACCTGTGACACGGACGACGATAACGACGGTCTCGACGACGACGTTGATTCCTGTCCTCAGGGCGACCTCGGCTGGACCAGTGGCTCTGACACTGACCACGACGGCGACGGCTGCCGCGATGATGGTGAAGACACCGATGATGACAACGATGGCATTGCCGACTCCGCTGACGACTGTGCCCGTGGCAACCTAGCCTGGACCAGCGACGGTGAAACCGACTACGACACCGACGGCTGCCAGGACTCCCTTGAAGACACGGACGACGATAACGATGGTGTTGCCGACGTGGACGACGCCTGTGGTAAAGGAGACCTTCTGTGGACCAGCTCTGCCAGCACGGACCACGACGCCGATGGCTGTCAGGACTCATCCCTCGAAGACTCCGACGATGACAACGACGGCCACCCCGATAACCAGGATGCGGCTCAAACGAGTGCTGCGAACGCTGGCAAGGGCCAGGGTATCTTCGCCCTAGTTGCTGACTACGACAACGACGGTGCATCCGACGGCGACGAAGACGGCGACGACGACAATGATGGCATCCTGAACGCCGACGATGGCTGTGTTCACTCCGCCAGCAACTCGGGCCAAGGCTACAACTCATTCAGTTCCTGGGCGGACTTCGACAACGATGGCTGTGAAGACGACCACGTGGAAGACAGGGACGATGACAACGACGGCCACGCCGACGACGCAGACCAAGAGCCTACCAGTGCCGAAAACGAAGACACCGGCAAGGGCTTGAACGAACTTGACGCTGACTACGACAACGACGGTGCCGCAGATGGCGACGAAGATGGTGACGATGACAATGATGGCGTCACCAACGCCAACGACGGCTGCATCCACTCCGCCAGCAACGAAAAT
>JBFJXU010000113.1:0-6686 GCA_041622975.1 Thermoplasmatota archaeon | reverse complement strand
GGTACATGACTCGCTTGAGTCGTTGACTTGGTGACCACCGTGCAAGCAGAATCCACACGGTGTTCCAAAGGACGCGCACAAAACCCACGTCCCGGTACACATGCCACAAGGAGTTGTGTGGTCCGCTAGATGGGAATTCCGTGGTGTTCGGGTGGGCCATTACGCACCTATCTTCAGGTCCCCCGCAAACCGCTCCGCAGCGGCCCGCACGTCGTCACGCCAATCGGTGCCGGCTCCCGCGTACAGAACGGCTCGGCCTACGTTGACAATGGCAAATCGCCCAGTGGAATCGGCGCCCCGCTGAATGGTTTCGGCTGCGTCGGCACCTTGGGCACCAACGCCAGGAATCAATAGGGGCACCCCATCACCTGCAATGCTCCGGATCGTGGAGAGTTCCTCCGGGTACGTGGCCCCGGCGACCAAGCCGATGGTGCCGAATTCCTTGTTCCACTCCATGGCCTTCTCAGCCACCGCACGCCACAGGGGTCGCCCACCGACGTCGAGGTCCTGGAAGTCACCCGCCGATTTGTTGCTAGTTCGGGCCAGCAGGAAAACACCCCTTCCCTCATACTCGGCAAAGGGCGCCACGGTGTCCCGGCCAAGGTATGGAGTCACGGTGACGGCATCTACTCCGAGTTCGTCAAAGGCGGCTTCTGCGTACCTGGAAGCCGTATTGCCGATGTCGTTGCGCTTGCCATCGAGAATGACGGGTAGTTCGGGGGGGACGCGGTAGCATAACTCCTGTAGGATACCGTACCCCTCCGTCCCGAGGGCTTCGAAGAATGCCGCGTTCGGCTTGACGGCTGCGGCCACGCCGGCACATGCCTCAACCACGTCAAGGCACCACTCCAGCGTGTCATCCACGGTCAGGTCGTCAGGGAACCGCTCAGGGTCCGGGTCGAGTCCAAGACACAACCAACTGCCGGCCCGTTCCGCTGATTCCGTGAGGCGCTTGATGAAAGGGTCCACGGATGGGCGACGGCCGCTGGCGTATCAAATCCACGCAATTTCGAGCTGCAACCACGCGGATGCATGCACGCAAGCATTACGTTGAGAACCACTTCCATTTCCAATCATGGACGCGCGACTTGCCGTCGACGGCGAACAATGGCTACGTGCTAGGTTCCGCCACAGTCCTGACCGCCTGGATACCTGGGTGCGCGCTCTCGAACGACATGGCGCCGCAATCATCCAGCATGCACGCACGGGTCAATCGATTCGTCAAGATGACCTAGATGCCCTCATGCCTGTTCTTGGTAGCCTCGGCGCTAAGGGGCTTCACATGGCCCTTGATGACCTCGTTGCAGGAGCTATCGACGCCGACGCATTCGAAGCTGCGCTCAACGTGACCTTAGGAGTGTACCGCGGGCACCGGTCTCAACCAGACACGCTGATGAGTTTGCGGCGACCCATGGACTCGAGGTAGACGCAGTCCTTGCCGGCGTCGGCCCCGGCCACGTCGTCGATGGGCAACTCGAAGGTCTCGAAGGATTCGCTGTCCATGACTTGGACTTGGTCGCCCATGACGGCGAGAATCTGTGCGCCGCGGCGGTCAATCGTAGGAACCCAAATCTTGTCCGTTACGCTGCCTTGGTAGGTCTTCTTGGAGTTGGTGAAGATGCTTCGGGCTTCAATGCGGGCCTTGGCGGCGCCGTGCTTACCCGGCTTTGACTTGGTAATCGAGTCAATTTTGCAGGGTTCGTCGTCAATGAGTAGGAAGCGACCTTCCTTCAGGGTGCGCACTTCGGCCTGTTCCTTCATGGGGCTTCAAGCGGCGGGACATGGCTGGCAAATAAAGGGTTGTCCAGCCGTTCGGGCATTTACAGGGGGCAATCCAGGACCGCGGCGTACGTGTGCCCGACGATGTAACTGCCATTTTCGGTGGCAACCCGGATGCCGTTGACCGTGATTCCCGTTCCGTCCTCGTTGGGAATGCGCTCATCAATGTGGATGGTCGCGCCGGGCACGGTGATGGGCTGGAGGCGGACATCGTCTTCGTGCGGCCCGATGAGCGTGTCATCAAGCCAGATTTGGCCGGTGTGAACGCCGCCATCGACGCCGCCGCAGGACGCACTGGACCACGCGGCTGCTTCCTCGACGCGGAGCACGTGGCCTTGGGGAAGGTGGATGGTGACCTGCCCCAGATCAGCGTGGGAGCGTACAACATTCTCCTCGGTGATGACGTGTGCATACGCGGTTTCCACGGCTGCAAATTGTTCGGACCACCGGGCCAAGCGGTCGGTGACCTTGAATCCGTGACCGTTTCGCGTCATTTGGAATCCGGTGTCGCTCACGTGGGCGTCGGTTCCCTGGACGAGGATGCCTTTGGCGTCGCCCACGTAGAGAGGGGGCTGCGGCCAGAAGGGCAGGCACTTGGTGTTGGATGCACCGTCGTCGTCAGTGGCCGTGATGCAGACTTCTTGGCGGGCCGTGCCTGCAAACGCGTAGGAAACGTGGTCGCCCTGGCTCGTGGTGCCGTCTGGGAATGCCCAGTGAACGCTGACGACGTTGCCATCAATGTCCGTGCTTGTGGAAGTCAAGGCCACGGGTGCACCTGGTTGGGGGACGCGGGTGGAAGCATCAAAGGCGGCCCGGGGCGGATCATTGACGTCCTCAACGACGATGGTGACCAAGGCTTCCCCGCTGGCGCCCTCCATGGTGTACGTGAACGAGTCTGTGCCGGACCAATCTCGGTTCGGCTTGTACGTAACAAGGGTGGCGTCGACGGTCAGAGTGCCGCGGCTTGGTGCCGCTTGAATTGTAACTGCGCCTGTGGCGCCGCCATCATTGGCCGCAACATCGATGGTTACGGCTTGGTCCTCCAACGTCTGGGCGTGGTCGTTGGCGACTTCGGGGGTGGCTTGTGGCTCGTCGACAGTCTGGTTGTTGGGGCTGGTTGTGTTGCCCTCGGAGCCAGTGTGGTTCCCTGTGCTACCGTCACTGCCGGAGTCCTGGGTCGTTCCATTACCGGTGGCTGCGTCGCCCGTCGAGTTGTCCGACGGATTGCCTCCTGCGCCATCGTCAGGTCCGTCGGTCAGGTCCTGGCTGCTGCCGGTGCCACTGCCGCCCGCTGCGTCGGTCGTTGTGTTGTCGGCTCCACCTGTACCGTTGCCCCCGGAGGTGCCCGTCGTCGTGCCATTTCCATCCGCGTCGGTAGTCGTATCGTTGCCGTCGGGGTTGGTTGTGGTGTCGTTGCCGTCCGACGTCTGGTTGTCCGGGTTGCTGTCCAACTCGTCGCCCCCAGATCCACCATCGGGATTTGCCCCATCGCCGCAGCCGGGCTTGCGGCCAGGATTGCTGGGGTCGCAGCCGTCGTTGTCGCCGTGGCCATGGTTGCCGTCGCCATCGCTGTCGCAGTTAGGGTTGTTGCCGTTGCTGGTCTGGCAGCCGTCGCTACGAGTACCGTTGGTCTCGTCGTCGAAAGAAGCCGCGGCCGGTGCGGCACTAGCCGTAACCAGCATGAGGAGCAAGAAAATAGCGCTCAGCGACTTTTGAATAAAGGAATATGACATGAAATCCACACCACGGGGCGTCGGGGCCTAGTGAGGGCCCCACCGGGGCTTCTTCTTAGACCTTGGGGATGTGGCAACAGGGTTGGGCGGGGTCGAACCCTTCATGACTGGGCCGCCTCGTCGTCGGCTCGATGGCCCCTCGCATCGCCGTGCCTGCCGACAACGGGGGCCTTCTTCGTGAACTGAATTTACTTGGGGCGGTATCCATGATTGTGGGCATCGTCATCGGCAGCGGCATCTTTCTCGGCGTGAACCGCGTGGCGGCCGGGACTGGCAGCCCTTGGCTGATTGTGGTAGTATGGGTCATTGCTGGCTTACTGACGCTAGCCGGGGCCCTTTGCTACGCGGAACTGGGTGCCATGTACCCGGAGGCGGGTGGTGAATACGTCTTCCTCAAACAAGGCCTCGGCCCTTTCGCTGCGTTCATCTCCGGGTGGACGGCATTCACGGTCAACCTGGCTGGCAGCGGCGCCGCCCTAGCCGTGATCTTCGCCGAGCAATTGGACCAACTCAAGCCCGAAGGGTGGATGCCACTTCTGCCCGACGAATGGTCTGTCAAGGTCACGGCCGCGAGCCTAATCCTGGTGCTGGCCATTGTGAACTACTTCGGCGTCAAGTACGGCGGCAATGTGCAGATTGTCATGACCATTGCCAAGGGGGCGCTCATTGTGATGCTCGCAGGCGCGGCGCTCCTTTACCTGGACGCGGCCGCTAGTCCCGAAGCGGGCCTGTTCGAGACGGTGGCCGTTGACGGAACTCCCAGCGCCGATGGCTTCAGCCTCAGTGGTTTCCTTGGCTTGGCCATGGTAGCAGCGTTGTTCGCGTATGACGGCTGGACCAACGTGGTACGCGTTGGCGGCGAACTCAAGGACCCCGGCCGCAACGTGCCCCGCGCCATGCTGCTTGGCTTGGCCGCCATCATGCTGCTGTACATCTTGGTCTCCTTCGGTTACCTGAACGTTCTTGGCTTCGAGGGCTTTGCCAAAGGGACCAACGTTGGCTTCGATAATGACCGTACAGTTGCTAGCAATGTTGCGAGCGTCCTGTTTGGTGAGGGTGGCGAACGCCTGGTCACGGTGATGATCCTCGTGTCCGTATTTGGCGCCCTCAATGGCATCACGCTCAGCGGCCCTCGCATCTACTACGCCATGGCCCGCGACCGCCTGTTCCCCAATTTCCTTGCCCGCGTTGGCAACCGGCACACACCGTACTGGGCCATTTGGGCGCAAGCTGGCCTGAGCATCGCGTTCCTGATGTTCTTCGACTTCAACCAACTCACCGACAACGTGGTGTTCATCAGTTTCTTCTTCTACGGTCTGACGGCGTTCGGCTTGATGCGGATGCGCAAGACGCACCCTGATGTGGAGCGCCCGTACCGCGTCTGGGGCTATCCCTACGTCCCCATCCTGTACATCGCTACGGCTTGGTCCTTCGTCGCCTACCTGTTGTGGGACCAACTCAGTACGCTGAGCCTCGACAACGTCAACCGCCTCGTTGGATTACTGGTGGTTGCTGCTGGTGTGCCCGTGTATGTGGCCTATCGCAAGAAGGCCGCAGCCCACCGGGAGACCCAGAACTAGGCCCGCGACCACTTGGCCCCGGTCGGCGTGTCTTGGATGACGTAACCTGCATCTTGGATGCCGTCACGGAGCGCATCGCTGGCGCTCCAGTCGCGGGCATCGCGTGCCGCCTGTCGGGCTGCAAGGAGCGCATCGAGCACGACCGCCTCCGTTGCACCGTCTGGAACGTCCAGTCCATGTGCTTGGGCCAATTCGATGACTGCCGCTGGTGCGGGAGGATCGTCGCGCTCGGGGACGGGCTCCTGGAACAGGGTCAGGGTGCCCGCCATCTCCTCCAAGGCGGCAAGGGCCCTAGCCGCGGCGTCGGCGCCGACGAGACCCGTTTCGAGGGCTGCGTTGGCTTTCTTCTGGAAGGCAAAGAGGGCTGCCACTGCGCCGGGAGTATGGATGTCGTCGTCCATGGCGGCGGTGAAGTCGCTCTTCAGGCCGTCGGCCGCGTTGGCAAGTTGAGATTCGACGTCGGCGTCCCCCTCATTGCCGGCGTGGGCTGTTTCGTGCAGACGAAGCCGTAGTCGACGCAGGCGCTCCAATCCCTTGGCGGCTTCACGCAGGCCGTCGCGGCTGAAGTCAATCTTGGAGCGGTAGTGGGTCAGCACGAAGTAGTAACGAAGCACTTCAGCGTCTTGGCCGTCGTCCTCCAACTCGTCGAGCATCTCTTTGAGGGTGATGAAGTTGCCAAGCGACTTGGACATCTTGGTCCCCTCGACATTCAGGAAGCCCGTGTGCACCCAGTAATTGACGAAGGGTGCTTTGCCGCTTGCAGCCTGGGTCTGGGCAATTTCGTTTTCGTGGTGGGGGAAGATGAGGTCCTGGCCGCCACCATGGATGTCGATTTGGTCGCCACCCAGGCAGTCGGTGCTCATTTGACTGCATTCAATGTGCCACCCGGGTCGTCCCTTGCCCCATGGGCTGTCCCATTGGGCATCGGTCGGCTCCTCCGGTTTTGCGGCCTTCCATAACGCGAAATCGGCTGGGTGGCGCTTGTCCGTCTCCACCTCCTTGCGGGTGCCGGCTGCCATTTCCCGGTAGTCTCGGCGGCTCAAGGTTCCGTACGCAGATTCAGGGAATTCCCGTTGGGCGTGCTCGTCGTAGGCGGGCACATCGAAGTACACGTTCCCGGCGTCCGTCGCGTAGGCAAAGCCTGCATCAAGGATGCGCTGGATGAAGGAAATGATGCCAGGCATGCTGGTGGTTGCGTGGGGCGCCATATCCGGCTCGCGCACGCCCAGTCGCGCCGATTGCCTGCGGCATTCCTCGTCCCATGTCGCAGCATGTTCGAGGGGACCGACGCCCAATTCGGTGGCGCGATTGATGATTTTGTCATCGACGTCGGTCACGTTCTGGGCAAACGTCACATCGTACGTGCGCTCCAACCAGCGGCGGATGACTTCGAAACTCACAGCCGTGCGAGCATGGCCGATGTGCATGTGGTCGTACACGGTCAAGCCGCAGAGATAGAACCCCACTCGCCCGGTCTGGCGGGGCGTGAAGGGGTCTTTTTGGCGGGTGCGAACATTGTACAGGTGCAGGGCCACGGCGCCGCCACGCGGCCACCCCATCAAGAGTTTGGTGCAACGGCACCTTGAAACGGGTC
>JBFJXU010000112.1:0-6727 GCA_041622975.1 Thermoplasmatota archaeon | reverse complement strand
GCTGCCTCCGGTGCGAAGGCACCGGTCCTGCACTGTGTTGACCCACACGGGCCCGTGCCCACGGTACGTGTCAAACTGCTCGAGGTATGCATCAACAATGGCCAGTTCGCTTTCCGGAGCCTCGGCGCTAGCCGACGGAGCGCTCGCAACAATGATTGCGACCAATGTGGCCCATATGGATACAACACGAGATGCGTGGACCATGCGTCAATGAGTCCGTGTTCTGTACTTAGCCTGGAGACCTCTCAGCGCCCATGGCGACGAATCTCGTTCCCCGCTGCCTCCGTCTGCCAAGTCAACCGCCTGTTCCTGGCTGGCTCCATCACCGGGGAACAGTCAACTCGTCAGCACAACTTGCTTGCCCACGACGCGGTTGTGCTCCATGTCGTCGTGGGCTTGAACAATGTCGTCAAGTCGGTACTCGACCGTGGGGATGGTGATTTCACCGGTGTGAATGGCGTCCGCCATTTCCGACAGGACCTCAGGGGGAAGGTCGGCCGCGCCGCCCCCATAGGCGGTAAGGCGCACCCCAGTCGGGATGAAGTCGATGGGGTAGAAGTCCTCGATGATCCACTTGTTGGAGAGCATGCCGGTGAAACACACCGTGCCCCCGGGTCGCGTGCATTGTAGCGTATCCCGGAGCGTCGGAGCGCCGACTAGTTCCAATGCCCCGTCCACGCCGCCGGGTGCCAGTTTGCGCACTTCTGTTGCAATGTTGCCAGTATCGACGACCACGTCATCCACTCCAGCGGCGCGCAGTTCCTTGGCGCGGTCTGCCTTACGCGTCGTCGCGATCACGTGCATGCCACGCCGTTTGGCCAGTGCTGCCGTCAGGAGACCCACAGATGATGTGCCGCCTCGAATCAGGATCGTGTCGCCGTCCTGGGCCCCGATGCCCATGGTCAATGAACCATACGCCGTCTGCAAGACCTCGGGCAGCGCGCCAAGACGTGCCCAATCCAATTCGGTGTCCACGGGGATGACCGATGATGCCGGAACCAGGGTGTACTCCGCGTAGCCGCCATCGATGGATCGTCCCATGCCGCCCATCATGGCTACCGCTTTCGACCCCACGGGCAACCCTGTTTCGGGGGCCGCCTCGATCACGCCCGTGGCCTCGATCCCCAGCACGCGGGGAAACGTCACGTCAGGGCCGGCCAAACCAAGCCGGGTGTGCAGTTCGGATCGATTCAAGCCGAATGCTTCCACGCGCAGAAGAACCCAGCCAGGCTCGGGGGCTGGGATGGGCCGTTGCTGAATCGTGAGCGCCTCGGGTGGCCCCGGCGCGTCAAGGACGACGGCACGCATGGTTCTGTCACTCATCGGCGATGCGTACCCGTCGAGGTGCTTCACAGTAGCGTTGCGTTTCGGCCGGGCAATCTGCGAATCGTACGCTTTTCATCGAAGGAAAGTAGGCTTGGTCGCCTGGCTCAATCGCGTTGGTGGTCGCATGTCAGACCGGCAGGCCAGTATCGCGTAGCGCGTGGTCCCGCAACAGGTCACTCTGGACGAACAGGAAGTCGATGAAGTAGTCGTTGTCACCATCCAGGATTTCGGGGCCGGTCTTCTTGTTGAACAGCATCACCACTTCCACGTGGTCACCGTCGTCGGTGACGTACCTGCGAGCAAAGGTGAACGTTCCTGGCAGGGCGCCGCCGTGCAATTGGCTGCCCTCTTCGACGCGCTCACGCCAGGGTGCGCCGTCATTGTCGTAGAAACTGTACACGGTGGCCACGGCGGCGGCGGTTGCGATGAGGCCCCCGGACCCCAGGAATCCTTCGAGGTTGAATCCGCCGTCGGCCTGGCAGACCGTCTCGTTGCGATCATAGACGTTGGGAGCGGGGTCGTCATCGCAGGCGTAGTATGGCTCTCGTGGATTTCGGTCCTCGGGCAGGGAGCGTCCAGGTTCGATGTCGCCAATCAATTCCAGGGGCCGGAACAGGTAGGCTTCATCCAGGGCGGCAAGGGAGGCGCCCGTCGAGGCTTCTGCGACCAATCCCAGGATGCGGTATGCTAGGTTGCAGTAGCCATCCACTTCGCCGGGGTCCGCGCCCGGGTCGAAGTGCATTGGTTCACCCATGAGCCATTGCACGTTGCGCCACGGAGCCGGAGGCGACGGAATGCCCAGTTGGTCAGCGATTTCGATGGCTTGTCCCTCGTAGTCGGGGGAGCAGGATTCGCGGTTCCAGCCGGTCCGGTGGTCGATGACGTCCTGGACGGTGATGTCCCAGACGCGTTCATCCGCCACGGGTCGCGCGGGGTGGATGGGGATTTTGAGGATGCATTGGGCTCGTGGTGCTTCCGGGTTGCAGAGAATGGTATCGTCCAACCGGAAGTGGCCTTCGGCGACCATCATCTGCACGACCGCCGCGGTCATTGGTTTCGTGACGCTGGCCAGACGGAACATCGCATCCGGTGGGGTCGGCATGGTCTTGTCGCGGTCGAGGTGCCCGTAACCCTGCTCGTAGCGCAACTTGCCGTTGACCATTACGGCCATGGAAGCGGCTCCGATTTCGTGGCTCTCCATGATGGCATCCATGTCCGCGTCGAACGGAGCGTAGATGGGATGGCCCGGTGCGCGCAGTTCACTGCGGCGTTCACCTGCGTCGTCGTGGGTCGCGACCGTCGGCGTAGCAAAGGAATCGGCCAAGCCGATTTCCCAAATGGTCCTCTCGTCATTGCCGACGGACCCTGGATCGGGTGTCTCGGCATCCACACAACCTGCCAGTGCACTTAGCACCAGCAGCGCCACCAAGCCTTCCGGTCGCATCAATCGCGCCACGCCAACTCTTCACTTTAGCACCTTCCGGTACCCGCACCCAGCAGGCGTGGAAGGGCCGAACCAAGCCGCCCACCGCTTCCAGTGCATTGCTTGCCGTTGGGAACCTGCAAGAATCGTTCCATTCGGCCATCGCGCCTGGGCCCGTGGTGTACGCCACCGTCGACGATGTGCTGATGGCAGTTGAGGTGGTTGCACGCGGAAGGCGTACTGGGTTTGCATCTCGGGGGGTCGCTGCCTTCGGATGTTTCAATCGATCGAGGTTCCGTGAGGGTGGTGAAAACGGCGGCCCAGACGCTTTTGGGCGCAAGGGCAGCGGCGCGACAAGCGGTGCTTGCCACTTCTTGGCCATATTGCTTGGCAGTGAGCATCATGGTGCTTTCTCCACTAGTGTAGGCATCGCGCACAACACCGATTTCCCGCCTCCGGCCCCAGGGCCCGCACTTAACTAGGAGGACGGCTGGTTGGCCGGTATGGCCAATGGAACCATTACAAAATTCATCGACGACAAGGGCTTCGGATTCATCAAGACCGAAGGCACCGAGGCGGAAGTTTTCTTCCACCACTCGGCGTTTGAAGGTGAGCCCCGAGAAGGTATGAGTGTCAGTTTTGACACTGAGCAGTCCGACCGTGGTCCCCGCGCGACCAACGTCAAGCAAGTCTAGGCGATTGACTGTCGACCCCTTCCCCTCTTCTCCTATTTCGTAGTCAACGGTGCAGGTTGCGCCTGACAATCAACGGCGCCTAGCCACTCGTTGCCTCCCCACGAGGGAGAAAGCGGACTCTTTGTGAACTAGGCATCGCCTCGAACGGTTTGCCGGCGCCGTTTGGCTGTGGGTAGCCAACTGGTGCGACCCGTATGGCGGCCCGCAACGCCGATTACCTGCGACGTCCGCGCAGGGATAGGGCGACCATGGCGATTCCTGATACCAGCACGACGATGCTCGGTCCGGGGATGCCCACGACGCTGCTGCCGACACTGGCCGTGCTGTAGAGCACCACTTCCTTGGTGGAGTAATGGCCGAATGTCAGGATGAGTTGGCAGCCTTCGCCGTCGCTGACACTGTAGTACTTGCCGTAGTCACCTTCGTAGTCGGCGTCTAGGGCGTCGTCGAGGCTGGTGGCGGGGCGCATGTCGAGGTCGATGCGGCCGTCGGTGGTATCGTAGCCCCGGGCTGCGACGTCACATGTGGGGAACACGTCGTCGTCCACTTTGAGGACAACGAAACTCCCCGTGTGACTGTCTTTGTCCAGGTGGACCTTGATGGCGCCTTCTTGTCCATGGTCTGCTTCAATGGTCATTTCCATGTCGCCGAGGGTCACGGATTGGGCTTCCACTTCACCGTCCCGGATGCGCACGGCGGCGTGGCCGTCATAGTCGTCATCTTGTTCTAGGTCGCCGGCGAGCAGAATCTCAGTGGGGCCTTGGATGAGCATGGTGCGCTCATCGATCAGGCTGGCGCCTTCGCCGCGGTGGCGGACGATGGCCTCCCCGTCGGGTCCCATGCAGATGGCGGCGCCTCCGTCGTTGCTGCATGTGAAGCGGGTGCTGAATGTCACCTTGGCGCCGCCGTCGGCGGGGTCCAGGATGAGGGTGCAGGTGGCATCGTCGTGGGCAATCAGCAGTGGCCGATCCTGGCTGTCGGTGTAGAATGCAAGAGCGTGGTCGTCATCGGGGCGTACGTCCGTGATGGGGTCGCGGGGCGTAATGGCCTCGAGGAACGGGGCGCCGTTGCAGGCGAAGTCGCGGATGCGACCTCGCTCTGGTTCGCCAGTGAACCACAGGTGGACGCCGGCAACGTCGATGGTGTCGCCGTTGGGGGTCATGGTGAATGCTCCGAAGCCGTCGAAGTCGTCCATGTGGTGCGCCATTTCCTCCATGATGGCATGCATCTTGTCGCGGCATTCGTCTTCGATGGCGCGCGCTTCGTCATCCCATGCGTCAAAGTCGCCGCCCTCTGGGCCATCGGCGTAGCGTCGGTCGTCGAGTGCCCGCATCTGGGCCTCACACCAGTCTCGAACTTCCCGCATGGCGGCTTCCATTTCAGGAGGCATGCCCATGTCGTCGCGGGGGCCGCCGGGGAATTGGTCGTCAGGGTGGCGGCCGTCGCCATAGCCCTCGTCGTGGCTGGTGCCGTCATGGTTGGGGGGTTGGTCACCATGACAATCATGGCAGGGCGGTGGCGCGAAGTGCTGTTGAGATTGGAACTCTGGGATGAGGTAGCCGGCTCCGATTGCGCTTGCTTGCGCGCTGTGGTCATCGATGCAGGCGGCAAGACCCTCGGCTAGATGCTGATCAAACTGGTGCCATCGCCGCTGCTCTTCCCAGTCGAGGCGTTGTACCTGGTCCCAGATTTCCCTGGCACCATCGTAGTCGCCACTCATTTCCCGCTCGCGGGCTTCTTGTTCAAGGGCGTAGCGTTCGTGGCGTGCGTCGCGGGCCGCGATGTCGGCCTCCTTTTGGAATTCGGCGGCCCCGCGGTGTACTTGATCGGTGCATTGCCAGAACGAGTTGAGGAGTTCCTGGTCGGCTTGGCTGACGCATTCGGCCAGGTAATGGTCCCACCAGGTGCCGTTGCTGCAGCCGTACGGGTCCTGATAGGGCTCGTGACCAGGATCATAATAGTCGTCATGGCCGCCGTAACCACCAGTGCCATCGTCGCAGGGTCCATTGGCTTCCACGTGTCGCGAGCCATCCTGGTACTCGTATTCCTTGTAGAATTCCCCGTGGTCGCACCATTCGGCTACCGGCCATCGCTCGCAGTGGCCGTATTGTTCCACCTCGCGACGGCCGTCGCTGTATTCGTACTCCTTGTAGTACAGATCGCCTTCGCACCATTCGGCCACGGGCCATCGGTGGTCGTCCCCTGTTGTGGGGTCTTCCGTGCCGGGGTCGCTGGGCGGCGTGGAGTCGTGGGAACCGCCATGAGGCTGTTCCTCCACCCAGAACCACTGTTCATGCCACGCGTGGGCCGTGCCATTGTGACTGCCTTCGACGGTGAACAAGTGTTCCCCCGGAGTGCCTTCCCAGTGGGCGTCAACCGTGGTGGCGGCGCCGGGGGCCAAGTGGATGCCGGTGAACGTGGCAGTGGGGCTCCCGTCCACGTAGAACGTGGCGTCGAAGGAGGCGTCGCCGGCGCCATGGTTGGTGAATGTGGCCGCCATCCAGGCTTCGCCGATTCCCGCATTCAAGTCGATGGCCAACGAGACGTCAGGCTCGCAATCGAGACATTCACTGGCAACCGTAACCGGGACTGCCACGAGCATCAACGCGAGCGCCATCGTCAAGAACCGCATAACAGGAGAAATGGTCTACGTCCTTTATGACTGCAATAGGCAGGGGGTGAAAGGCCCCCAGGCCCCCGGTGAGCCCTGGGGACTTGGGCCGCCCGGGTCAAAACGCGTCGCGCCCAGAGCGGCCCAACGGCCTTTGCCACTGAATTGCGGCGGTGGTCGTACGTTTGTCACAGCGGGGGTTGATGGTGAGGTGGATATCGAACGGGTGAGGTGCCCCCGCAGTCGCAACGCTTTTCGTGGTCGGCTTGAGCGCCCTTGTCATCCGGAGGATGCAAGCATGAAAATTCTCACCCTGACCGTAGCCAGCCTGGTCGCCTTGAGCGGCTGCCTGACCGAAACCGCCAGCCCCGCCGAGGGACCCGGCATGGATGACCCGACGGCGGCGGGCGCCTTTGTGCCCATGAATTGGACGTGGCAAGGAGAATTCCTTGTCGGCGGCGTTGACGGCGACCACGAATACACCTTCGACGTACCAAACGGCACAACGGAAGTCGCTGGCCTTCTCACCTGGCGCATCCCCGGCGCCGTCCTCGACTTCTACTTCATCGACCCCACCGGCCAGGAGAACGGCAACGGTTGGGGCGAATCGGACAACCACCGCTTTGTCACCAATACCTACCCCGTCGTCGCCGGCGAGTGGACCGCCGTCGT
>JBFJXU010000111.1:0-6866 GCA_041622975.1 Thermoplasmatota archaeon | reverse complement strand
CCTGGGCTTCGGCGAGAACTTCAGCACCCATGGGGCGGGGCCGGATGGGGTGGTTGTCATCCGCGACGGCCTTTGTGGGGTCAACGTGGATGAGTTCCTCTTCATCACGGCGGACAATGTAGGACGGAGCAGTGACACGGCGGTCGCCCACTTGGATGAGGCCGTGACTGATGAATTGACGAGCCTGCTTGGCGGAGCGCGTCAGCCCCTTGAGGTAGACTTGGCTCTGTAGGCGGCGGCCGAGGATATCCTCGACACCGAGACCCAGCACGTCGTTGAGGGTTGCTTCCGAGTCCACGAGGCCCGTGCGGTGCAGGCGGGCCATGAGCAACTTGGCTTCACGGTGCGCCTGGGTAGCATCCGGGTCACGTGTGGCCGAAACCAATTGACGGGCCTGACCACGGATTTCACGGAGGCGGGTCTGAGCCTTCCAGATTTCACGCTTGTTCTTGAGTCCGAATTTGCGCTGAATCTCCTTCTCGGCCTGGATACGGTCACCTTGCCAGGGGTGGTTGGGGGTGACGTACTTCTTGCGGGGGAATTTTGGTTGTCCCATTTTACATCACCTTGATTATTTCTTCTTCCTCTGGACGCCGACGGTGCTGCCCTTGCGGCCGTTGGCCTTGGTGCGCTGGCCGCGCACGGGCAGGTTGGCTTCGTGGCGGATACCGCGCCAGGAGCGGATCTTCTTCAAGCGGTTGAGGTCGTCACGCAGGGTGAGGCCGACTTCGCTCGTGATGATGTGGATGTCTTCGCCCGTTTCCGGGTCGTTCTGACGGTTGCGCATCCAGGCTGGCGTGAACTCTTCGATGCGTGCGACGGTGTCAGACAACTTCTGGATGTCCTCGTCGCTGAGTTCGCCCATGATGGCGCGCTTTTCGATGCCCGCTTCGCGGCAAATGACGCGGCTCAAGCGGTGGTTGACGCCAGTAAGGCCGACGAGGCCGTTGGCGACGGTGCGTTTACCGTCAAGGTCCGTGTTGTGGATACGGACCAAGAAACGAAAGTCTTCACTGTATTCTTGTTCAGCCATATTGACTCCCCCTGTCTTGCAAGGATCGATGCCCGCCCTTACCCTAATGGGCTGGACTGCTGCAGGGCCGCCGACTAGGGTACCCTATTTGAGCATTGGCCCCACCATACGAGGGGCACGGACTGGCCCGACGACCAGAAATAGCAGTCGCCCGGGTGGCCAGACGTGAACATCATCGGGGGCGGCATCCTGGGGACGGCCAGCGCCTTAGCCTTGGCGGAGCGAGGATTCGAGGTAACGCTATGGGACCCCAATGGCTTGGGTCAGCAAGCGACTGCCAAGGCGGCCGGCATCCTGAGTACGATGACCCTGTGCGATGAGGATTTCCAGTTGATCCAGGAGACCCGAGGGGCAGTAGGTGGCCTCATTAGCCTCGCATTGGCGGCCGGTGAGACCACCGCAAGAGGCGCGTGGCGCCCGGAGGACTCCATCCTCATCGGCCGTCCGGACACGTTGGACCCGATGCAGGAGCGGGTAGAACGGCTTGGAGAGGAAATGGACCGGCTGGACCACCGGGCCGCCGCAGCCGAGTTCCCAGAACTGGAATTCTACCCCGGCGAGGAAGTGCTCATCGCCCAAGAGGACGGCGTCATTGAAGCCGGCGACCTGATGGCGGCCATGGCCACGCGACTACGCGATGAAGGCGTCGAGGTCAAGCAGGAGCGCGTCGTCGACCGCCCGGAAGGACCAGTGGTTGTGGCGGCAGGCGCATGGACGCCGAGGCTGCTTGCAGCGTGGGGCCACCCAATCGCGGCCACCACCTACCGCGCCCAAGCGTGCCGCGTCGCAATCCCGGGGGAGCACATCATTGTGCATGATACGCGCCATGACTTCTACGCCCGACCCGATGGTGAGGGCCTTGTGGCTGGCGACGGTACCCGATTCGGCCACTTCGACCCCGACGACTACGATGAGACCGGCGACCCGGCTTTCCGGGAACACATCGCGAGGGGCATCGTCAGTCGCTTCAAGGCCGGCGGCGACGCGACCATCAACGCGCACTGGGCTGGACTCTGTGTTGCCACGCCCGACCAGGCACCATATTGCGGCCTAGTGCCCGGGACCGACGACGTGTGGACGTTGACCGGAGACAACGGCCATGGACTCATGCGGGGGTTGGCGCTTGGCGAGCGCTTGGCTGATGCAGTGGAAGGTCAGATAGACCAGCGGATGGATCCCGCCCGATTCCCCGCCGACCACGAATTCACGCCGAGGGAAGGCTATGCTATCCACTGATTGGGGCAGCCGCGGTGGCCCGGTGGTCACCCGGCACGGCCCCGTATGGTGCTACGAACGGGATTCTGGATCTGCTGCCACCACGTTGCTGCACGGCTTCCCGACGCACAGCCAGGATTGGGAGCCCGTGCTCCCGTATCTCAAGGGCCGCATCCTGGCACCCGACCTCTTGGGGTTCGGCGCGAGCGCCAAGCCCAAGTGGTACTCGTTTGGCCAGCAAATCGATGCTTTGCTCGATCTCTGGGAGGACCGCGGCATTACGACAACGCGCCTTGTTTGTCATGACTACAGTGTCAGCATTGCCCAGGAAATCCTGTGGCGGCGCATCCAGGGTAACTGGGACGGCCCAACAGTGACAAGTGTAGCCATCCTGAACGGTGGGTTGGCATTCAGTGCCCAAAGACCACTCCTCGTGCAACGGGTGCTGCGGGGCCCCGCCGGCCCGTTGGCCGCCCACTTCATGGGGCGCTCCACGTTCGTGCGCAGCATGCAGCGCATTACGGGGCAGCGCATTCCCGCGAGCGACCTCGAGGTTCTTTGGCGAGGCGTGGAGCCCGCGGTGCCATTCATTCCAGCGCTCAGTAAATACCACTTCGAACGGCGTCGCCGGGAGACCGAATGGTTGGCGGCCCTGCAGCACGCGGATATTCCTGTTCGCCTCATGTGGGGCCTCGACGACCCCGTAAGTGGCCGAGCCATGTTCAATCACGTTGCCCGGCATGCACCCGCTTGCGGGCGAATCGGTTGGGAGGGCCTTGGCCACTACCCCCACCTGGAAGACCCCGCCCGCATTGGGCGCCTGTTGGCAGCAACCGCCGCGCCTTGAATTCCCGAGTCGATTGGCCACGGCACCAAATCCCCACGGCCCAAAAAGCCCGGGGACCCGGTCCGGTCGGTTCTTGGCTTAAGAGGGCGTGAATTCAGGGTATGGAGGCAAAGCTGCACCCCAGCGACGGGGAGAGGCTCGCCGAGACCCAGCAGTTGGCCCACCTTGGCAGTTGGGCATGGGATATCCCATCCGACAAGGTCGAGTGGACGGAGGAGTTGTACCGCATTTACGGTATCAAGCACGGCGACCCAATCGACTACGAAGCGTACATTGGGATGATTCACCCGGACGACCGCGGCCTGGCAGATAGCACCGTAAAGGGAGCGTTCGGTTCTGGCGAGCCCTTTGTCTTCACTCACCGAATTGTGAGGCCCAACGGAGACACCAGGTGGTTAGAGGGTCGGGGCCGGGTCATCATGGGCCCCGATGGCCCGCTGCGCATGTTTGGCACAGCGCAAGACATCACTGACAAGAAGCAGCGCGAAGATGATTTGCGCAGGAGCCTAGACGAAAAGGACGCCTTGCTGCGCGAACTGCACCACCGCGTGAAGAACAACTTGCAGGCCATCGCCAGCCTACTCCGGCTGCAGGCAGACGCAACCAAGGAAGCAGCACCCGCACTCCTGGAGTCACGTGACCGCGTCCACTCCATGGCGCTCGTCCATGAGGCACTCTACACCAACGACCTGTCCGAGATTGACTTCCCAGCATACATTGAACGCCTTTGTCGCGACATGCAGCGCGCCTACGGCGCCCGCGACGGCGTCCACCTCAAGGTGGTGGCCGATCCGATTCCAATCAGCATCGAGAACGCAGCACCCGCCGGCCTCCTCGTGACGGAACTGATTTCCAACGCCTTCAAACACGCATTCCCGGAGGGGAAAGGGGAAATCCGCGTCGAGTACACAGGCCACGGCAAGAACCGCACCATCACGGTTGCCGACGACGGCCCCGGGCCAACCGGCACACATCAAGGCCTTGGCACCCGCCTCATCGAAGCTTTCGCTGCCCAACTGCGTGGTCAGATTTCAACGAACCGGCACGATGGCTACAAGGTCACCGTGCAGTTTGAGGAGCCCTGATGACTAGGCTCGTCGTCGTTGAGGACGAGCGCTTGGTGGCCCTCGACCTACGCTCGACACTGGAGGGTTTAGGGTACGAGGTGGTGGATGCCTGCGGCGACGGCGAAACCGCGGTGGAAGTGGCACTCAGCAACGATTTGGATCTGATTTTGATGGACATCAACCTGGGGCCAGGCATTGATGGCATCGAAGCCGCCACTGCAATTCGGGCAAAGAAAGACATCCCCATCATCTTCCTCACCGCATATACAGACGATCAGACGCTGTCCCGTTCAGGCGACGCCCTGCCGTTTGGCTACGTCGTCAAGCCATTCGACGAACGGGAACTCCACGCAGCTATCCAGGTGGCGTTGCAAAAGCACCGGGCCGACCAGGCCCTTGAACGTGAGCGGCGGCGCATGACAACCGTGCTAGGTGCATTGGAGGACGGGGTGGTAGCCCTCGGCGCCCAACGCCAGGTTCTATTCAGTAATCCGGCCATGGCAAGACTGCTGGGTTCAGACGAGCCAGTTACGTGGCAATCTATTGTGGATGCATGCAGCGACAAGAACCTGGACACGGCGGTGGCGGCGGCGCTGAAGAAGCGGAGGCGAGTGGGATTGCCTTCGGATATGAGCATTGGCGATACCATCGTGGACGGCTCGATTACCCCCATGGATGACGGTGTTCTAGTGGTGCTTCACGATGTTGCGGCCCAGAAGCAAGCCGAGCGATTGCACCGGCAGGTGATTAGTCTACAGGCCCGACTGGCGTCGCGGGCGCATGAACTGGTGTAATCTGGGCAGGGGCAGGTAACTTGGCCTGGATGGTCGGCCATTCGCCGGCCAGGACGGAATAGACCACTGTGTCTCGGATGTAGCCGCCAGGGAGGACGCGTTCTTGGCGGAGTACGCCTTCACGGGTCGCGCCCAGTCGTTCAAGCGCCGCTTGACTGCGTTGGTTTCGTGCGTCGACAGTGAATTGCACCCGTCGCAATGCAAGTTCCCCAAATGCATACCCAAGGAGAGCGTGCTTGACAGCGCCGTTGATGCCCATTCCCCAGTACCGGCGGGAAAGCCACGTGTACCCCATGCTTGCACAATCATGCTGGCGCCGCAAGTCGTACAGGCTGCTTGACCCGGCTACAACGCCGTCCACGCGGACGACCCAGGATTGAGCGCCTTGCCCGGCCGCATCTAGGCGAGACCTGACCCACTCCTGCATGGCGTCGTGGCCTTGACCATGGGCAAACATGTATTCCCAGCAGGCAGGGTGGTCGGCTGCGGCGGCCAGGGCCTCCGCGTCCGCCGCGTCGAGGGGCCGAAGGGTAATTCTTGCCACAGGCGGCCAAGGCGGCGCGGCTTGAAGGGGTTGGGTAGCCGCCGCGTCACCCCGACACCCTCAAGGCGGGACAGGCTGGTGGATGGACCGTGAGTGATACCCTGGCCCACCGCGTCGTCATCCGGCGACACGGCGCCCCCGACGTCTTGCACCACGAAACTTGGAGCATCCCGGACCCCGACGTGGACGACGTCCAAGTTGCCGTAGAGTATGCCGGAGTCAACTTCGCGGACATCATGATGCGCATGGGCCTCTACCCCGAAGCACCCGACCCACCCTTTGTGCCTGGCTACGAAGTAGCAGGCACCATTGTCGCCAAGGGCGAAGGAGTCCGGGGCCTCAAGATTGGCGACCGAGTGGTCGCCGCCACTCGTTTCGGCGGCTACACGAGTCGCATCAACCTTGCAGACGAAGACGTCGTCGTCCTACCCAAATCCCTCGAAACGCGGCACGCAGCGGCCATGCCTGTCCAGTATCTGACCGCGTACCTTGCCCTCCACGAATTCGGGCGCGTCCGCAAGGGCGACAGAGTGCTAATCCACCAGGCGGCGGGCGGCGTCGGCTTGGCTGCCATTACCATGGCGAAGCACGCCGGTTGCGAAGTCGTGGGCTGCGTGGGCAGTCGGCAGAAGGCGGGCTTCCTGCACGATGAATACGACATTCACGCTGTGGTACGCGGGGACGAGCAAGATCTCGGCGGCTTGGACGTGATCCTTGACCCCATCGGTGGCACGAACCTCAAGCAAAGCCTCAGGGAACTACGCCCAGGCGGCCGCGTCATTGCCTACGGTGCCAGTGGCATCGTGGCGGGTACGCGCCGTAACCCACTCAAGGCACTGAAAGAGGTCGCCGCCATGCGCACACGCGTCATTCCCCTCATGGAGCATAACACGGGCATCATGGGGCTCAACCTCTTGACCCTGTGGCGGGACCGGCCAGAAATGGTCCGCAACGCCATGAAGGAAGTCCTGTCGATGGTGGCCAAGCAGAAGATTCCCGTACCCCGCATCGACAGTGAATTCCCGCTTGCCGACGCCGCCGACGCCCACCAGCGCATCCACGACCACGCCAACATGGGCAAGATCTTGCTTGACGCCCGGCACACTGGCGACTCGTAGCAGCGTAGGACATTTACCTGGGGCGGTGCCTTGCCCGCGTAGAAGGTGGCTCATGTTCCGAGTGCTAACAAGTGTCCTGATTGGTTGCACGATGCTGATTGCCGCTGCTCCGACCCACGCCGTCCCGTGCGTGACCCCCGACGCGTGCGGTGACCCCGGAGACATCATCGTCGTTCAGCCACCGGACATCAAGCCCGAATCCACTTGTGGGCCGGTCACAGAAGGGTACTGGGTGTGCACGCCGCCAT
>JBFJXU010000110.1:0-6878 GCA_041622975.1 Thermoplasmatota archaeon | reverse complement strand
GCGCAGGGAATCCCTGTCCGTTTCGCACTCACGGGGACCCCAATCAGTAATCGCCGCCGCGACCTCATCCATCAACTCCGCATCTTGGACCGCTTGGAGGATGTGCTTGAAATCTACAAGGGACTCCTTCCGCATTGGTGGAAACGCGAGGTGCATGGTTACCTCCGTGACGACCAGGCGGAAGCAGCCCTCTCAAATTTGCCGCGACGAGATTTGCATCAACGGCTCCGCGAAGTGTGCTTGCTGCGCCGCACCAAGCACGAAGTGGCGCGTGACCTGCCCGAGTTCTCTCGCATCACGCACGACGTGGATCTGGCGCCGCGGCAAGTCGAGGCGTACGCCGCGAAGGAAGACCATGTGTTGGCGCGCCTTGCCAGGTGGCACGCGGAAAGTGGATCCAGCGATGTGCCCTTGGGCTTTGACGTGCGCCAAGGTTTGAGCGACTTGCGGCGCGAGGCGGCTTTGGCCAAGGTGCCCGCCGTGGTGGAATGGGCCAAGGAAGTACGCGCCGGCGGGGAGCGCACAGTGCTGTTTGCATACCACAAGGCGGTCGTTGCCGCATTAGAAGCGGCACTGCCCGGGCGCGTGGCCGTGATTACGGGGGATACTCCGGTGACCGAACGGCGAACACTCATTGATGCCCTTGGCCACTTCGACCACCTGGTGGCGACCATGGACGCCACGGGGCAAGGAGTCGATGGGATTCAGCACAATGCCAGTACCGTTGGTTTCGTTGAATTGGATTGGACGCCGACCAAGCATGAGCAATGCGAGGGGCGGCTGCACCGCATTGGCCAGACAGAGCCGGTGCAGTCGTGGTATTTCCTGGCACGTGGCACCATTGAACAGGCCATGATGCGCGCTCTGGAAGAGAAGTGGTCGGACATCCAAGGCATCGTGGAGGGCACCGAGGGAGAGGAATCGGAAGCATTCCTGGATGACATGGTGCGCGATCTCGTCGAACGTCGGCCATGGGAATTGCCATCGGGTCTGCGCTGGGACTAGGCGGCTAAATGGGAGTCCCCATCGTCAAGTGTAATCCGAAGTACCCAAGGGCCCAGCCAGCGATGTCGAAAACAATGTCACTGAGGCTATTGCGTAGCGTCTCTTGACCAAAAACGATTCCTCGCTTGGCAAGGAGTGGCGAAATCACCAACACCTCAACGGGCTCCCAAAGGACAAGGAGCAGGATAGCTAGCCACGGTGTCAACAACCATCCGAAGAGAACGCCTGTGGCGAGGTGGACGCCACTCCAGGGGTCCACGAGGCTGTCGTTGCGAGTCACGATGGCAATTGGGCGTTTGGCGTGATGAAGCGTGCGTTCCAGGCCCACGCTGCTAAGACTCCGACTCCGACGTAGGCAATCCACGCCAATGCCAGTCCCTCCACCGCCACCACCGCGAAGGCTGCCACGCCGAGAGCGGCACCGCTGCCGGACCGAAGGAGTCCTTGGTCCGCCTGCGTGGCGATGACGCCCGCCGTGTACAGGATGGGCAGCAGGGCGACGTACGCCGTCAGGGACGGCGCGGCTTGTTGAACCAGGAGGGCGGCGGCGACGCTGCCGGACCCAATGAGGAAGCGCGTAGATACGGGCAGCGGCGCGCGCTGGCGAATTGGCCGGCGCGGCGTGCAGGCGGTGGCGGCGGCTAGTGGCGGTATGGCCATGGCCGCGACCCACCAGGGGAGTAACGCCATGACCAGCAGGGCCGGTACCATGACTGCAAGGTAGGCTCGGCAGGCGCGCCGGGCGTGGAGGCCCGCCAGGTTACCCGCCAGGGCCGCCGCTACAGTTGCGAGGCCCGGCAGCAAGTCCACTGGGCCAACTGCGAGGAGGGTGAAGGTGGGAGTGAGGGGCGCGGCCGCCATTAGGCCACCTAGTGGGCCCGAGCGCCGCGCTAGGTAAGTGGCCAAAACGACGGCTGCGCCTGATGCCAAGACGAGGGGAATCACTGAACGGTCACCGTCGCGACCATTCCCTTCCATTCGCCGTCTTGCTGGTAAGCATGCGGCTTGCAGTAGACCTGGTACGTGCCGGGGGCGTCGAAGGTGTAACTCCAGGATTCGCCTTGCTTCATGTCGCCGCTGTCAAAGGCGCCATCCCCGTCGGTAACGGTATGGACCGCCATGTCCTGGTTGGTCCACGTTACGCGGGTGCCGGGTGCAATTGTCAGGTCGTCGAAGGCGAAGTCCTTGATGGTGCTGGCCAAGCGAGGTACTTCCGTTTCGGCAGGCTCGCCAGTCGATGCCTCGTCGTCGGTTCGCTGGTTGTCCTGTGCAGCGTCGTGTGCGTGGTCGTGGTCGGCGTGGAGGTCGGAGCGCTCGCCGGGCTTGCTGTCCCCACGGGCGGCTTCGACGAGGGAGGGCGCTAGGTCGAGGAGTGCTGCTTGGTATTCGTCCCCGACGGCCATGACGGTGAGCATGCCGCGGGGATAGTTGCTCCAGGAGCCGCCAGCGGTCACACTTGGCACCACGTGGTCGTGGAACAACCAAATGCCTTCGCGGGCCGTGAATTCCATGACCACGGTCTGGCCAGGCGCGATTTCACGCACGTCCGTCAAGAAGCCTCCCTCGGGCCCTGCGACGCCCTCGTAGGCAAGAGGCGTGTAGCCATGCAAATGCATAGCATGGAATTCGTACCCCGCGTTGACCATGTGGATGCGGACCCTTTCACCCGGGTCCGCCAGGATGGGTGGCGTCAGCGGGAATGACTTGCCGTTGATGGTGAAATAGTCGTAGTCGGGAATGGCGCCGCCGGAGTCGGCGGTGCCAATGCGCCACTCGTCGAGGACGGCAACATAGTCTATACCATCGCGGGGGCCCGGCTTGTGCACAATGAACGCCCCGTACATGCCCATCTCCATGTGGGTGGGGGTATCGAAGTGGCAGTGATAGATGAAAGACCCAAGCGGGTCGGCCGTCCACTCGATGGTTAGATCTTCGCCGCCAGCGACGACCATGGCATCGCTAATGGCGCCGTTGCCGTTCATGTCAGCGGCGAATGGGTGCCGGCCATGGAAGTGGACTGTGTGCGGAATAGCGTGTGTGTTACGGAAGGTGACACGCACCGTGTCTCCCGCGTTGACGTGGATAGTTGGGCCGGGGACACCACAGGGGCCATCCCACATGGGTTCGACGCCGTCGCCTTCGGCACAGAATGCCCAGACGGGGGTGGTGACCCCGGGAGCGATTTCCCAGTCCATTGGCTCCACCCAGAACGTGATGTCTCGCACGGGGGCGCCCGTGGCGGTGCAGCCGGCCAAGGAGACGGCAGACAGGATTGCGGTGGTCAGGAGGATGCTTTTTCGGTTCATGGTTTCACGAAGTTGTTGGGGGCCCGCATCTCCCGTCATTGGCATTCGCCTCTGGGAGATTGCGGTGGTGGTAGGTGAGTGAGTGTCAGAGGGTGTGGGCGTCACGGGACAATTTTACGCCGGTGAGAACCACAGCAATGCCGATGACGATCTCGCCGGCGACTAGGGTAGTGGCACCGGCTCCTGAGATGGCTAACATGGTCCACGCCAGTAGCGCGGCGAGCGTGAAGAGGAAGGCGTGTACGGTGTTCATGGAGCCTCACAGTGGTCGTCGTGGGCCTGTGAGGGACCGGCGTGCGTGGCGTGGCCGCGGGAGCGGGCGTATTGGCCGTCGTGCGAATGGTTACCATGCGCATGGTCGTCGCCTTGGGGGCATTCGTAGGCCGCTTCACCCGCCACCCAGGTGACGTCGTCCGTGGTACACCCCGCCGTCACGGTCGCGGCTACGGCGGCAAGCAGTAGTGGCACTCGCAGGTCCATGGGACGCCACTCTCACAAGTTGGACTAAGACGCAAGCACCATCTTTCAAGTCTGATTCTCACGCCTGGAAACCACAGCATGCGCAAAGCACCGGCCCTGACAGACCAAGTGGTCATGGAAGCAATCGCCCAAGCGGCATCCCGCCGCATCCTAGCAGCGACCATGCGCCGACCACTGGCCGTCAAGGACATCAGCCGAGAGGCCGATGTTCCCATGGCGTCTGCGTATCGACAGGTGAACCAACTGGCATCTCAGGGCCTGCTCGTTGTGGAGCGCAGCGCCTTAACTGCGGATGGCAAGCCGTACGACTTGTACCGGGCCCGCGTGCGCGTTGCCCGCATTACACTGGACGAGTCGGGCGTTGCTGTAACTTGGGAGGCCAACACGGGCCTCGAAGACCGCATCATGAACTTGTGGGACAAACTCGGAGCCTAACATGGAACACATCATTCTCACCCTCACTTTGCTGAAACTCGCAACCGTCGCCCTCGGCAGCGTCTTCCTGTGGCACACCATACGCGCCTACCGGAAACACGGGGCACCCTCGCTCCTCTGGTTATCGTTGGCCATCGGGACGCTCATTTTTGCAGCCGTCGCGGAAGGGTTCAGTCTGCAGGTGATGGGGCTGCCACTCGACGCCGCCCACATTGTCGAGGCCGTCTTCACCCTGCTCGGCTTCCTCATCCTGGTTTGGTCAGTCGTCAGTCACCGAATCGAGTAGCGGGGACGGCGCACGCCGAATTGACCAGCAGCAAGTTCGAGATTGAACCCCTCCCTGGTCGACGGGAAGTCATCCTCGCCGACCTAGAACTGAGGGGGTGGGGGCGCAACCCCCAAACCCCAGGCGACCGTGGCGAGGCCCGTGTCCGTTGCCGAACGTGTCGCCGACCTACGCCGCCGCAAGGCCGAAGCCCTGGAAGGCGGGGGGCCCGCCCGGATAGAGAAGCAGCATGCCAAGGGCAAATACACTGCCCGCGAGCGCATTGACTTGCTCATGGACCCAGGGTCATTCGTCGAATTGGATGCCCTGCGGGAGCACGAGTGCTCTGACTTCGGTATGGACCGCAAGAAAATCCCCGGCGACGGCGTTGTGACGGGCTGGGGAACGGTCCAGGGCCGACTCGTGTACGTCTTCGCCCAGGACTTCACGGTGTTCGGCGGCTCCCTGGGCTGGGTGTTTGCTGAGAAGATTACCAAGGTGATGGATCTCGCGGTGCAAAACGGAGCACCAGTGGTGGGCTTGAACGACTCGGGTGGCGCGCGTATTCAGGAAGGCGTCGTCAGTCTCGCGGGGTACGCGGAAATCTTCCACCGCAACGTCCAGGCGAGTGGCGTCATCCCACAACTCTCCGCCATCCTTGGCCCCTGCGCGGGTGGCGCAGTGTACAGCCCCGCCATCACCGACTTCACACTCATGGTCGAGGACACAAGCCACATGTTCATCACCGGCCCAGAGGTCATCAAGACCGTCACGGGCGAGGATGTGACTTTCGACGAACTGGGCGGCGCCCACACCCACGCCGGAACCAGTGGCGTAGCCCACTTTGCATTCGAGGACGAGGAAGCCTGCATCCACGGCTTGCGCCGCCTGCTTTCATTCATCCCACAGAACAATGCAGAAACAACGCCTCTCGTCGAGCCCACGGATGACCCTGGCCGCACAGATGCATCGCTTGAACAGCAAGTCCCAGACAGCCCCGACCAGCCTTACGACATCAAGCAGGTCATTACGCGCCTCGTGGATGATGGAGACTTCATGGAGGTGCAAGCGGAGTGGGCAGCCAACATCATCATTGGTTTCGCAAGACTCAACGGCCGCAGCATCGGCATCGTCGCCAACCAACCCGCCGTTCTCGCCGGCGTCTTGGATATTGATGCGAGTACCAAGGCAGCAAGGTTCGTGCGGTTCTGCGACGCATTCAACATTCCCCTTGTGACCTTCGTGGACGTTCCGGGATTCCTTCCCGGCGTCAAGCAAGAACACGGCGGCATCATTCGCCACGGTGCCAAACTCCTCTACGCTTACTCAGAGGCGACGGTCCCGAAGTTGACTGTGATTACTCGCAAGGCGTACGGGGGCGCGTACGATGTGATGTGCTCTAAGCACGTTGGCGCCGACTACAACGTGGCCTGGCCGACCGCCGAGATTGCGGTGATGGGGCCCGACGGGGCAGTGAACATCGTGTTCCGCGGGGATCTCAAAGGCCTGGAAGGAAAGGAATTCGATGCCAAGAAGGCCGAACTGGTAGAGGATTACCGGGCCAAATTCGCCAATCCATACGTGGCCGCGCGCAAGGGCTACGTGGATGATGTCATCGAGCCCCAACAGACACGCCCCTACTTGGTGCGGGCCCTGGAAACGTTGGTGAACAAGCGCGTGGAGCGACCCCGCCGGAAGCACGGCAACATCCCGCTCTGAATCCACCCCCGGACGTGCCCTGGCCCCACACTTGTATGCCACCCAATGCTACAATATTATCGCAATAGCCCGGCTTTTCATTAAATGCAGTCGAGGCAATGTCGCTGTGCTTGTCGCGCGGCCTCCTTCGGCCGCTCCGGCCGGGACCCACCATGCTGGAAGTATCCAATGCAGGTCCAACCATCGCCATCCGCGAACGAGAGAACGCTAAGGTCCTCGTGCTCTCACCTCGCGAGCGCGGCCGCTGGGTAGACTTAGCGGACGGCGAACAATGGGTCCTGGACCCGCTCCACACGATTGCGGCAATCCCCCACAACGACATCACCCACCTGCTAACGGCGCCGTGCCACATCAAGCGAAGAGGAGATGAGTTTGTGCTCGTTGACCATGCTGGTCCGGAGAGGACCACTCTCAACTGTGAACCCATTGCATCTGGCGACCACATCAGGCTAACCACAGGCGACGTAGTCGGCGTGGGGGCACGGTACTTTGTCTTTCAAGGCAGAGATGCGTAGGGTCAGCGGCGCCTGCGCGACGCAAACACCACTACAAGCGCTAGGAGGGCTGCCACACCCACGCCTGGCACCGGGTTGTCGTCGGCTCCTGCCACCACGGTATAGGTCCAGGATTCCTTGGCTTGTCCACCTGCCACGTTCGTGACTTCGATG
>JBFJXU010000109.1:0-6952 GCA_041622975.1 Thermoplasmatota archaeon | reverse complement strand
TTTGGGGATGATGCATTGACTTCGCAAGCATTTCCCGTTTCGCGCAAGGGCACGAATTGTAGGCAGTAATGTGAAATGACTGCGTCAATGTACAGTTATGTACACTGCGGGTGCTGATCCTCACTCGCTCGCGACCTCATCCCCTGGGGCCCCCACAGGAGCATTTGATGTTCGGTAGTCCGAATATCAAGTAGGTTTGGCATCGGCTGGCTGTGTCCTTTATATACTGGGATTGAGCCAAACAAACCTCCATTACTCGTGCCGCGAATTGTCAGGTCTTTGCGTGCATCGGCGTTCTTTTATCCGTTTCGCGGAGGCGGATGAGGACCTCCATTTCCAGTTTACCAAGTAGCCAGGTTAGGATGATGAACAATGCCGAAAACACCCCTGCCAGCCTGGCCGCGATTCGTGCGAGGTCACGCACTAGTTGGATGGTCGTGTCGGCATACGGGAGGTTGGTCAATATGACGAGGGCTAACCAGGCCACCAAGCCAAAGGACAGCATCACTTGAATGACGGTCCGAACGCGATTCCAACGCAATAGCCGGTGCACCCACTTTCGAGATGCTGGATCGCGCAGTTCCTTCCGCGCATATCGACCTAGGCGCGCGAAACGATTGCCGAGTAGCCAGGGGCGTCGCACGTGATTAGGGAGGGAGTAGCAAGAGATAGAGGTGGTGAAGGGATGGGATGCATTCGAGGTTGGGTCACGGACGGATTTTCTCCGTGTACTCCCATTCTTCCGTGACCACGCGGATCCATGTGTTGTCCACGCGTATTCCTCCCGCGTCCGCATATCCGGCCTCCCAACCGGGGCGGGCGCAAGCGTTCCAGGCGGCGGTTCGGCCTTAATGGTTTGCAGTTGAAACAGCCCTGCATATGGAGACTTTCGAGGACAGCGGATTATGCGCAGTTTGTCATGAAGTCATGAAAAGGTGCGTGCTGGCCCTTTATGGTCGCCAAAGGCGGCGTAGGCCGCCCGTCACGCGGCGTTTTGGGGCCCGTTGTGCCTGTAGCATTGCGTGGTGCTGGCATCGATCGGCCAGGGGGCAGGAAATGCACCGTGGTGGGTCAAGGCAAATGCTGCGCCCGATGGCCGCTAGCTGGTCTAGGTATCGTACCACATCTTCATCATCAGGGTAAACGCGGCGAAGGAAGTGGAGTGCTTGGTCCGGGTCATCCGTGGTAACCACGCCCAGGCGCTTGGCCACCCGCTGAATAGCAATACGCTCGTGTTTGTTCCGTTCACGATAGCCATTTGCACCTCGGGGTGCCGGAGTGGGTGCCGTTTCAACTGGTTGCGCGTGGGGAGTAAACGCTGGAGCCGGCTGCTTCGGGGCGGCGTCCGCCTCGAGCAACTCGTCGGCAGAAGGCCTCCGCGGCTTGGGCTCCTTGTCTGGCGTTGATGGCGTTGATGGGGCCTCGGCCCGACTGGGCCACGACACTGCCTCCTGCGATTGAGCCAAAGCAGGGGGCTCCTCGCGGCGAGATGGGGCAACATCCTCGTGACGGGCGGAAACCTTCGTTGCTGGACGGACAGATGGTGCCTCGACCGGAGTATCTGGCTGGGCGCGGCTGCGACCACTTGCCTTACTGGCGCGGCTAGGCTTTGTGACCATTTCCACGGCAGTACCTCCATGCCGCGTCATTCGAGGCCGCACGTCCACGTAAACGGGGCGCGTGAGGCCCCCTCCTGCCACGAGCGCCACGCCGATGGGGAGGCGCTGGATTTCATCGGCACCATCGGCGGTAATCCCCTCGATGCTTGCTGCAATCGCCTTGAGGTCATTCGGGTTGGTGACTTTGAGAATAATCTGGGTATTACATTGTGACAAGACGTTTTTGTCAATCTTGGCAGGGCGTTGGCTTACGATGACCAGCCCCATGCCGAACTTGCGGCCCTCTGAGGCGACTGTCCGGATGATGGCCGTACTCGATGCGTTGCCAACCCCTCGCTCGGGGCAGAAATTGTGTGCCTCTTCGACCACAACGATATGTGGTGAAATATCGCCGCGTTTACGTTGTTCCCATAATGCTTGGGTTATACGCGTAACAGCGATCTCTTGGATGTCCGGCGCCACGCCGCGCAAATTCACGATGGTGGCCTGGCCGGGTTTGACCAAATCGGCCACGGGCGTGCCTTTCACGTCGAACATTCGCGTTGCGATGAGTGCGTCCAACGCCGCCATGACGTTCCACTTGCCCTGCGACTTGTGCTGCTGGACGTAAGTGTTGATGTCTTCGAGGGTGTACGCGGGGAGCGCCTCGGAGGCGTCCTTGACTGCCTGGTACAAGATACCCAATTGGCTCCCCGACAGTTTGGCGGGCAGGAGAGAGGCGATCTGCGGCCCCGTCAGGTTCATCGCCTCTAGTCGCAGGCGTTGCGCATCGGGGTTAACCGAGGTATCGAGGGCGTACTCCTTGATTTGGGATTGGAATGAACGTGGCTTGATGCCACTGCGTGCCATCAGGTCTAGGTCGCCGTCGTCCAGGTTGGGGCTCCGAAGGCTGCCATATTCGCCGTGGGGGTCGAGAATAACAAGTGGTAGCCCGGCCACCAATAGTTCTTCGAGTAGGACGCCGACCGTGTATGACTTACCGGCGCCCGTCTTGGCCAAAACCGCCGCGTGCTTTTGCGCCAGGGTGTTCATATCGATACGGACGGGCAGTCGGCCGCCTTTGATGTGGCCCAGAAATGCGCCTTGTCCCGTGAGCCCCAGTACACGGGATACCACTTCGTCGTCCGCCGCCTCGACAGGTGAACCGGGTGCAAACGGAATCCGGGGCACTTGGACACGGCCGCGTTCATCCACGAAACCTAGTGCCAGCACGTCCGCGCTAAGCCGCTCATCGCCAGCACCGTCTCCTGATATGGCGTCGTCGTAAGTAAAGTCGGAACGCCGCGTGAGCTGTTGGACCTGGCCCAGTATGTGGCGTCCATCCATCTCAACTTGCACGTAGTCGAGTCGTTTGAGCGTCCCCGTAACCGCGAGTTTGAATGCAGTCGTCGAGGCGTCTCCGTAGATTGTACCGACACGTGCTCCCATCAAATGGACATGGGCCCCGCACACATGAGGGTTTGGAGTCGAAGCCACGATTCACGTGGAAAATTCATGGTGGCTGGACGGGAATCCGGGGGCCTGCCCTACAAAAGATGCCCCATCCGGGTCGAAGCCATGGCGGGCGGAAGAACGCCTAAGCCAGGGTTTCCAACTGGGACATGATGTTCCAAAGTAAGGTGCGCCCATGCAGCGGCAAATTGGGGTCGTTAGCCAAATCATCCATGGTACTGATGGCCTTGGCCTTGCGCACATCGAGTGGCTGACCTTCGTCGCCCAGCAGATCCTTGGCGTCCTGGGCAGCCTTGCGGATGTTTCGGGGCACGCTGGTGTCCTCGATGAGCATGTCCAAACCACCGCTGATGTTGTCGATCTTCGTTGCCATGGGAGCCCCTCGCGGGGCGGCCGACTCGAGTACCCCTTTAGACCATTCCGGTACCAGGGCATCTATGGGGAGCCACCGTTGGCCTGCACCGATGTGGTCATGTCAGCCACTTCGTGAATTGTCCGCGCCTTGGCCTCGCCCACTCCTTTCACACTGGCCAAGTCATCGAGGGACGCGCCAAGGACTGCCCGCACGCACCCAAACCGCTGGAGGAGCCGCCTGGCAAGCAACGTATTGATGCCCGGAAAGGCACATAGAACATCAATCGGCCGGTCCTCTGGATTAGCCTTGGCGCCCGCGCGAACTGCCACCTTCCGGCCGCCCCGGCCCTGCTCACGCCGCGCCATCGCAAGCAACCACCGAGCCGACTCCTCACCATCGCGACTACGCAGCACTGGGACCCCATAGTCGACGGCCAAACTGGCCAGGGCCCCGAGTACGGCCTCCTCGCGGATTCCCCGGTGAGCCCGCAAATCTTCGCCCTCAAGCAGAAGGAACGGTTTGGGGTACTGGCTCAGCGCCTTGGCCTGTTCAAACAGGCGATTGTCGAGCAAACTTTCCACGAAGTCCTCCGTGGTCTTGCGTTCCACCACTACCCGGTCGGAGAGCACAAAGTCACCCACATCGAGGCTGCGGTTCTCCAAGCGTGCGCCCGCTGCGTGGAGATGGCGGGCGATGCCGCCACTTTGCTCCCGGCTATCCATGACGATTCGCGGCCCGTCCCGGTGCAACGGAGCTGGCTCTGGGGCCGATTCGTTGTGATTCACCTGCTGGCCACTGGCTGCCTCCCCGGGGGTGCCGCCGCTAGGAGGCCCACCTGCCTCGTCGAGGGTGCGTTGAGGGGTAGGCCTGGCTGCCCTGGGGCTGGCGGTCAGACGCTGGCGTAGGGACTGCAGCTCCTGGACCATCTGGCGCTCCTTGCGCTTGGCAATCCAGTGAGCAGCCTCATCCTGGGTTCCCTTGGTCATGAGCACAACGACTCGCCCAGCCTGATTGCGGCCCGTCCGGCCACGCCGCTGGATTGAACGGATTTCACTGGGAATAGGTTCGTAGAACACCACCAGATCAGTCTGGGGAATATCCAGACCTTCTTCAGCAACGCTTGTAGCCACGAGAACATTGTGCTCTCGGTCCCTGAATGCCTGGATGGTGGCTTGCTGCTCCTTCTGGCTCATACCCGTCCCATCTTTCTTGGCCTGACCAACGAACAGCACGGGCCTCGCGCCAGGGACCTGACCTAGGCGCTCCACGATTCGTTCGCACGTTGATCGGTACTGAGCAAACACAATCGCCTTGCCTGCCTCTCCGAGGCCTTCAGCCATGAGAGTCGCCGTCCGTTCCAACTTGGGGTTAGCTTCGTCGGCGTGCCGGGCAATCTGCACGGCCTCCTGGAACCGTTTGTCGTGCGTGATACTATGGGCCGCCTTACTTTGCTCCTCGTCCAGCCGTGCTGCGTAGTCCAGGAAGACCGTCGCCCCTTGTGTCTCCACTAGGTCAATGGCGTGACTCAACTTCATGGCCTGTGCCTGCAAACTTAGGCCGCTGTACCACTTGGAATCAGGTGAGGGGTGACTACGTATCTGGGCCTGAATGCGGCTGACCGCATCCAGCAACTGGCGCCTGGATGGCCGGCCGCCGGCACCCTGCAGAACGCCGAGTTCCTTTAGGCGCCGCACACGGTCCGACAGACAATCTTGGAGGCGCTTGGTAACCCGCGTTACCCCGGGTGGCATGGGAAATGACTCCCACTCCATTTCCACGTCCTGGACGTATTCCTTGACGTCAGGATCTGCTGTCGTGCGGATCTCCACGTGGCCCAAGCCAAGGTTAGCGCGAACCTCGTCGATGCGGGCAATGTCGTGCCCGGGACTAGCGGTCAGTCCTAATCGGCGTGTCTGCGGGCGTTCACGAAGAACCGTTTGCCCAATGAAAACGTAGGGGTAGTCGCCGACGGCGCGGTGAGCCTCGTCGAACACGACCAAGTCGAATTCGTTGGCCTTTAGGCGACCCGCCAGGAGGTCGTTGTGGACCACCTGCGGCGTAGCAACAATGATGCCAGGCATCAGCCAGACGGCCGTGCGGTCCTCCGGCTTGATGTGGCCTGACAACACGTGGACGCGGCTATTCCACGGTGCAGCAAACATGGTGCGCAGGGTCTCCCCGTGTTGCTCGGCCAGCGGCTTGGTCGGCGCCATGAACAGGATTTTTTGAGCGCCGTCGCGCAGCGAATCAGCGACTGCCAGCACGGCCACAATGGTCTTGCCGAGGCCCGTTGGGAGGACCACCAGGGTATCTTGCTCGCTGGCAATCCGGGCGAGGTTGGCCTGGTAGCCGCGGAATGAGACGGCCCCGTCGGCTAACAATTCATGCCGGATGTGCACGGCGCGTCCACGTAGTGGCCAAGGGAAAAAGGTGGCCAGGGTTCGGTGAATCCACCGCCACGCTCAAGAGGTGAAACGTTTGAGTGGGACCCATGCGCTTGCTCATCACTTCCCTCATGCTTGCCGCAGCCCTTGCCGGCTGCGCTGACGGCGACATCAATGCTCCCGGCGAGGACCCAGACGACGTAGCCGGCCTCGTGGTACTGACCACGTTCGAGGGCAACACCGGCTATTCCGCCCAAACCCCGGCGCGCGCCTTCAACAATGGCGGTGCGTTCAGTCAACCCCTTGAATTCAACCAGTCCGTCGATGGCTTCGTGTTCGAACTCACGTGGGATGCTAACACCCAAAACGAGGACCAACTGGACCTTTGGGTGCGTGACAGCCGGGCCGGCACCATTCCTCCTGAAGGAGCCGACGAGTTCCAAACCGAGCCCGTAGCAACTGCTACTGGCGCCAGTCCTCTCCGGCTCGTGGTCCCCGCTGACGACCTAGACCCGGATGCGGCGTACGAGGTGCTTGTGCGTGCCCAGGGCCCAGTTGGGGTCGCGGATAACCAAGACTTCACCCTGGTCACCGCGGTCTTCATCGGCATAGCCGTGAATCCCGACATCGACCTGAGCAGCGCCTAGAGCGACCCCCGCTTCTCGTCCACATCGTCCCCCGCCGACTCTTTCCGTTGGCCACTCAGTCACAAGGGACTCATGCCGACCCCCTTGTTTCCCGTGGAACCTGTTCTACTGGTGGGACTGCGTATTGGGCTTCACTTGGCCTTTTTGTAGGGGTCGCGGCTCGGGACCGTTTACGGGTCGTCGTTTCACTTACCCCCCGTGGAACAGACCTTGTCGCGTGGAGCGTAGGCACAAGTGGATATGGAGCAACTCACCGTCCAAGACGCCACCCTGTTACCCAAGTGGGACAGCTTCTTCCAGGACTACTACAGAGAGGCCATCGTCCAAGCGGCGCTCGATTATCCAGAAGTCCGCAGCCTAACCATTGACTTCCACGACATCGACCTCCGCGATCCTGAATTGGCGGACTTGCTCCTGCGGCGCCCCGGCCATATCCTCCGGGTTGGCGAACAAAGTCTCAACCAGATTGATATTCCTGCCGTCGAGCCACGCCCC
>JBFJXU010000108.1:0-6958 GCA_041622975.1 Thermoplasmatota archaeon | reverse complement strand
TTGTACCCGGGGGCGTCGTGGATTTAACGGCGACCACGACGCCCGGTTCAACGACGCGGGCTAGTTCTTCGGCTACGGCGAGCACGCCTGTCATGTCGGCGTGACCGGCAACGGTCGGGGTACCGACGCAGATGATGCAAGCTTCAGCGCCAGCCGCAGCCGCGGGGACGGATTGGACGAATTCGAGTGAGACGGCCCGTAGTGCCTCGTTCAATCCAGGCTCAAAGAAATGTGGCTTGCCGGCTTGGAGTAGTTGCAGGCGGTCGGGGTCGTGCTCCGCCACGACGATGCTATGGCCCGACTCGGCCAAACTAATCGCCGTCGTCAGCCCGACAAATCCCGCGCCAATGACCGCGATTCGCATTACTCCTCCAGCAATCGGCGAAGGACAGGTTCCAGCGCAGCCCGCATTTTGGGGTCCTGCCATGCCATGTGGATATTCCCGGCTAACCAGGAGTCGAACTGGCCCAGGTCAAGGCGTTGTCCTGCGGTTTGAATGGCTACGATTCCGGGGTCGCCCACTATTTTGGTGAGTGCATCAGTCAATTGAACCTCGCCGCCCACGCCCCGGCCGGTCGCGCGAATCGCGTCGAAAGTAGTGCCGGGCAGTACATACCTACCCATGATTGCCAGGTCGCTGGGCTCCGTCCCTGGTGTCGGCTTTTCCACCAAGGCCCTGACCACACCCTCGGCATCCGCATCAACCACGCCGTACCGATGCAAATCTTCGTGGGGGCGGTTCTCCACGGCAATGGCGGCCATTCCAGTCCTTCCATGTGCTGCCATCAACTCCTTTGTCGGGTTGCCGCCCGTGGTCACATCGTCCCCCAGGAGCAGGGCAAACGGTTCGTCGCCTATGTGGTGGTGGGCACAGAGCACCGCATCGCCCAAGCCCAGTGGTTCCCGCTGGCGAACATAGTGAATGTCGGCCAAGTCGGCTACTTGGCGGACGGCCGCTAGGGCTGCTTCGTCCCCCCGAGTGTTCAGCCAGGACTCCAACTCGAGGCTCCGGTCGAAGTGATCCTCGATTGCTGTCTTACCCCGACTCGTCACAATAATGATATCATGGATCCCGGCGGCTACCGCTTCCTCCACCACGTGCTGGATGACCGGCTTGCCCAGGAGTGGCAACATCTCCTTGGGAATCGTCTTCGTGGCCGGCAGGAAGCGGGTGCCGAGGCCGGCTGCGGGGATGACCGCCTTCACGTTGCTGGGACATGGTCCACCATAGAAAGCGTCACGCAAGCGACGCCAGTAGCACGCGGCGCCGGTTGTGAGTCGCCATGAGAAGTTCCTTGTAGGGCTCGACCACCGTCCATGTGTGACCTACGGAGCCATCCTGGCGGCTGGGTTCGGCAGTCGCCTCGGCCACGACATGCCTAAAGCCCTGATTTCTTGGGGCGACGGTGCCTTGATTGACATGCAATTGGCCCATTTTGCATCGGCTGGCATCGACGACGTATGGGTCGTTGTGGGTTTCCAGAAGGAGCGCGTCATCGCGCACGTGGAGCAAAATTGGCCCAAGGTCCGTTTCGTGGAAAATGACCGCTTCATGGACACTCAAACCGGCAAGTCGTTACTGGTTGCCCTCGAGGCAATTCCACCAGACGGGGACGTGGTGATGACAAATGGGGACGTCGTGTTTGATGCGCCAATCCTCGATCGGCTGCTCGAGGACCGTGGGTCCGCGCTTGCCTGCGAACCAAAAGCTACTGGCGATGAGGAGGTTAAGTACCGGGTCCGAGAGGGCCGCTTACAGGCCATCAGCAAGGATGTGCACGGCGAGGGCGAAGCAGTCGGCATTAACCGCATCGCGCAAGCCGACCGAGACCTCATGGTGAAGGCCCTTCGATACGCCGATGACGGCACCATCTTTGAACATGCAATCGAATGGATGCTGCCCTATACGCAGGAACCGGTGCGCGTGGTGGACATCAAACCATACCGGGCCATTGAGGTAGACTTCCCCGAGGACTTGGAGGCCGCCCACGAGATGTTTCCATGAGCCTAGCCGCTCAAGTGATGGCTGCAGGGCGCGCGAAAGGGCGAGAACACCCCCATTGGCGACCGTATCGTATTGCAGGCAACGCGCTGGCAATCCCCCTAGCATACCTCCGCTTGCCGGCAGACGTCGTAACTTTCATTGGAGCAGGCGTGGGCCTGTGGGGCCTAGGCCTCGTCGTGACGGGAGATTCGTTGTGGATCGCTGTAGCGCTCTTGCATTTGTGGTGCGCCCTCGACGGCACCGACGGTACCTTGGCCCGGCTGCGAGGTCCTGGCCGGTGGGGGTGGTATTTGGATGGCGCCCTGCATCACTTCCTGGTGCAAATGCTCATTATTCCAGCCTTTTCAGTCGGCGCCTGGCTCGCCACGGACAACTTGGTATTCCTCGGCTTGGCCGGATTGTACATGATTCGGAGTCACTACTCCACATGGCACCGCTGGATGCTCATGGACCACGCAAGCCGGCAGCACACGACCGCGCAGGGGGCTCGTCAGCAAGGGCAAGTCCGGCCGGCCAAGGCTGCATGGTGGAAATCCATCGGCCACGTACACGACCATGTGGGACTCACCTGGACGGCAACGGCGGCTGTCGCTGCGTCCCCCCTATTGCCCAACTCTCCTTGGTTCCCTGGAGCCCTTGGACTCATGGCATGGTGGAGCCTTGGTTTGCTTGCGATGACAACCGTCTCCATTGCGCGCGACTTCCACTAGTCTAGTACAGGGATTCCATGTGCTTGAGCATGCATGACTCTCGCATTGCCCACGCCTTGTCGTACCCGGAGTTGCCCATCGCGCTTCGAAGCTTCGGATCTGCCAATTGCTGGCAGCGCGAGGCTAGGTCTGGTACTGCGCCGGAAGGGACCACGAAGCCATCCTCACCATCGACAACCAAGTACGGGATGGCGCCCACACCGTAGGCCACTGTGGGCGTACGTTGGGCCCATGCTTCAAGGACAACAATCCCAAGTCCTTCATGGTGACTTGGAAGGACCAGACAGCGGGCTCCCGCTATTAACGAGCGCTTGTTTTCGTCTGAGACTCGGCCGAGGATGCGAACGCGGCTGTCAACGCCAAGCCGTCTGGCTTCTGCCATGCAGTTTGCGGCCTCACCCTGGTCTGGCCCCGCCATGAGCAGGTCCACGTCGGGCAAATGGGTTAGCGCGCGGACTGCGTCCAGCGGCCCCTTCTCGTTGTGCAATCGCCCAAGGAAAAGGATGTAGTCGCCGCCGTGTGGGGAGACCTTCGTGAAGGCGTGGTCCTGCACGCCTACAGGAATACAGTGGACGCGTTCAGGGTCTGCGCCGGCGGCGATGGCTTGGTCTACGTCCAATTGCGTGTTAGCGATGATTGCCCTGCACCTACGCAGCGTCCCACGGCCGATGGTGGCTCTGTGCAATCCATGGACCACAGAGCCCACGGGTCCGGTCGGGAATCGGATTCCATGATGGAGGCTCATGAGCACGTTTCCGTGGCGACGCGCGATGCGGTCGTGGGTCCACATGCCGAATCCATGCACGTGTACTACGTCGCCCCGCAATCGGGGTCGGAAAACGCTGGCATAGTACCCCAAGTCCGGCTGTACGGGATAGCGACGAATCGAGACGGCGCCGTCATCATCCACTGCAGGCAGCCGGTCCCCGCCGGGCGCTTTGTTGCGGACGTGAATGGTCACATCATGGCCCTCCGCCACCAGGTAGTGCGCGAGGGCAACAACATGGGCTTCGATGCCACCAGTAACGGGCAGGTAGTGGGGTGCTACGAGGTCAACGTCCACCAAGCACCCCCTTGGGGAAGCCAGTCGCCCATGCCAATTGCCAGGCCAGGAAAAACCAGGGGAGCGCCACAAGCAGAGCCGCGTCTCGTTTCACAATGGCGGCTTTCATTGCATAGCCGATGGTCAGGACGGAGCCGAAGCCAAACACGAGTGCCGCAGGCCAAGCCACCCAGGGTAACGCAGCCAAACTAACGACCGCTGTGGCAACCGCAAGTAACGGCGCCCAGTGTTTCAGGGAGCGCATGGAACGATGCTTCTTGTTAGCGTGGGCTTGGTACACCGCGTATGCCCGTTGCTGACGATAGAATGCGCTTAGGTTCTCACGGTGCACGTGACGGACGCCGGCGGAGCGGCGGTAGCGAATGGTCCACCCGGCATCCAGCACTCGCCGCATGAGTTCGGGGTCCTCCGTCACCTTCAGGGTCTCATCAAACCCGCCGATTTTAGTAAACACCTCGCGGCGAATGAGGCTATTGCGGGTCACGGCGGCGAAAATGTCGGTGGTGGTCTCGTAATCGTCGTCGTATTTGTTGCGCCGCACGACGGGCACAATTCCCAGACTTGGACCATGGACCGGGATGCAGTCAATGCACCGGCTGGTCAAATCGTCGCCGGCACCGTCATTGGGTCCGCCGACCACGCCAACGCCAGGGCCGGTTGCGACTAGCAGTTGGTGGAGCCAATCCTTGGGCACCCTCATGTCGGCATCAGTCACGGCAACCCAGTCGGCCGTGGCATGTCGAAAACCCTCGTTGCGCCCCGCGCTGATGCCACCCACCTTCTGGACCAAGACGAAATCATGCCGGCTGCTTGCCGCATGGTCTTGCAGGAGTTCCCAGGTGCCATCAGTGCTAAACGCATCAACAATCACGACCTGGCAGGGCGGCGAATCGAGGGCCTCAAAGTCGTCGAGAAGGTTCGGCAAGTGGGCCGCAGCATTGCGCACTGTTACGACGATGGATGCGTCCACGGGTGCTTCACGGAGGACCTCGTTAAGGGATGACCGCTTCTTGCTGCTACCACTTAGATACGCGCTGATCCCGCGTTGAGCGAGTTCCTATCTGGGGTCCATGCGGGCCACAAGGCCGCGCCACGTGCCCCACACTGTTGCCAAGCCCTCCATCATGGCCATCACTGGCCTCGCCCACCGCAATGGGTCCCCGCGACTAGATACCACCTGCCGAAGCCCCAGCAGACCCCAGATACCTAGCCCCACGCCCGCCGCCGGCCACCAAACCATGCCACCCATGAGCAGGACCGCGATGCCCGCGTAGGCGACGGGCCGGTGGAGCACCCACGTGCGACCCTTCCAGCCATGCTTGCGAGCCCATGCGATTCGTCCGCGCTGATACCAAACCTCCTTGCGAAGTAGTGTACCCAAACTGTCTGGGTGATCGTGCACCAGGATTGCGTTCCGCTCGAATGACCCCCTGAAGCCTCCGGCCTTGAGTCGCTGGTGGAGGTCAAGGTCCTCGCTAGACGGCAGAGTCTCGTCGAACCAGCCCACTTCCTCTAAGGCAGCACGCCGGTATGCGACGTTCCAACTAGGGGCATGGTAGACGCCATCGGGGTCATTCGCGATGGCATCCAAGAATCGGCGAGTACGGAAGTCGAAGTGCCCCTGAACGCGGGTCCGCGGCGGTGGGCCGACCACGTACCCGGCTGTCCAAGCCACTTCGTCCTTGGAAATTGGCCTCACAAGCGCATCGAGCCAGCCGGGCTGGACCTGCGTGTCCGAGTCCACTCGCGCCACGATTGGGGTATCCGTGGCCTTGGCAGCACGGTTCCATGCCACCATGAAAGGGCCATCGTCGCTGACGAGTCGAATCTTCGGGTCATCTGCCGCAAATCGTTGTGCGGCCTCCAGTGATCCGTCTGTGCTCCCCCCATCCACCACGACGACCTCGTATGTGTATCGGGATTGTTGGGCCAGGAGCGATTCTAGGCACGCTGTGATGCGTGGATCATTCAGGGTCACTACCACGATGGATACGTCAGGCATGGAGTTCCTCAAAGGCCGCCATGGTTTGCTTGGCGATTGTGTCCCACTCGTATGCCGACAAATCAGGTCTGCCCTTTGGTATGCGGTCGACTGCCTGGGCTAGCACCTCCGAGGTTAGATGCCCTTCGTAGGTTTGTACCCAGTCGCCCACCTCGCGTTGCAACTCTACAAGCGGGCCCAGTGCTGGCGCCAATACCGGCCGGTCAAACGACAACGAGAGCATGGCGGAGCCGCTGAAGTAGATCTCTTCGTAGGGGAGCACCATCAAATCGCAGGCCTTGACGTATCGTTGCACGTCCTCGGTCGGAATCAAATCCAGATGGAGTCGGCATCGCTCGTCGGCCTTGGCTTGAATCTCGGCGGCCTCGGCGGCCTCGGCGCGACCGGCCACAACGAGTCGGGCATCGGCATCATCCAGGCCCCGGAAAGCATCCACGAGCGCCGGGACGCCTTTGTATGGTCGAATCTGACCGAAGAAACCGAAAACGGGTCCGGCGCCGAGGTCCCCCCGGGCGTTCTCACTAGAAACATCATTCGGGTACAGGCCCCGGTAATGGCCATGCGGGATTACCCAAGAAGGTCGCTCGGTCAGTTTGGGTCGCATGGCAAATGCTCGCTGCCGACCGGCCTCCGTCAAATGCAACGACCCGTCGATGCGTGATATGTAGTTGCGCCAGTGCCATGCCTCGAGGCGCGGGTGGCGCTCATCATGACTCATTAGGTTGTGGGCCGTCCAAGCAACCTTTCCCCCTCGAGCGTGAACCAGATCCATGCGCCGGTGCACGTAGAATAACCAGCGCGCCGCCCTCGTCGCCGACGGTTGGTTCAACACGTTGTCTGGCCAATGCAGATGTAGGATATCGCAGCCAACTTGGAGGAGTCGCTTCAAGTCGTACTCCTCGACCTTGCAGCCCCTGGCTTGCATGGCCTCGTAAAGGGCAGCGTTGTAGGGGTTCCACTCCCGGTTCGCAAAGGCAGGGTCGCCGAGGATGTGCACGCATCCGCTATGGCAGCACGGCTTAAGGGTGGCCGCCTGAGCGGCCCGGGTGGTGGAGCGTGGCGTTGGACCCCGTTTATATGCGCCTGGGCTTGGCCGGCGTGTGTCGTGGTATCGCGCGCTACGCATCCAGGCTTGGTACCTACTGAATGACGGACCGTATCGGTATACGGTGGAGCGC
>JBFJXU010000107.1:0-7003 GCA_041622975.1 Thermoplasmatota archaeon | reverse complement strand
GCGATGGAGTTGATCCTGCCCGAGTTCAGCACGCACGCTTTCATCCCCGTGGTCGCCGCCGTAGTCATTGGCGTCACGGTCAGCACGTTCTTCCTCGGCGACTCCCCCACATTCCTTGTTCCAGAGTTTACCTTAGTGAGCCCGTGGGAATTGTTGGTTTACCTCTTTCTCGGCGTCGCCGCTGGCTTCGGCGGCGTCCTGTTCATTCGCATCATGCAATGGGCCAGTGACGCCGGGGATCGGACCCGCCTGCCCGACGTGGTCAAGCCCGCCGTGGGCGGCCTGGCTGTGGGCGTACTGGGCCTCGCCATCTTCCTAGCCGTGGGCAACTACCACATCTACGGGACCGGGTACGCCACGGTCAACGCGATCCTAGGCGGCGATGGCACCGTCATCTGGGTTCCGTTGCTGCTGCTGCTGATGTTTGCCAAGCCCCTGGCATCCAGTATTACCATTGCCAGCGGTGGTGGAGGTGGCGTGTTTAGTGCCAGTTTGTACCAGGGTGCCCTCTACGGTGCCTTGTTTGGATTGCTCGCCCAATTCATGCCGTTTGCCACTGCACCGGTGAGCGCCTACGCCCTCGTTGGCATGGGGGCATTCTACGCGGCCACCGGCCGGGCCACTTTGACCACGATCGTCCTCATGTCTGAATTGACTGAGGGTTACGCCATCGTGTTGCCCCTCATGTTCGCCGCCGTGGCAGCCGATGCGGTGAGTGTGGGCATGATTCGCGACAGCATCTACACCGTGCGCCTACGAAAGAGCGGCATCCGCTTCGAGCATGACCGCATGCAGAGCCCGTTGGATACCGTGACCGTGGGCGAGGTCATGTGCAGCGACATCGACTCGCTCCAGTCCGACCTGACCGTCGGCCGGGCATGGGACCAAATGCTCGACATGGGCCACAGTGGATTCCCGGTGCTCGACCAAGACGGTGCCCTCGTCGGCGTCGTCACCCGCAGCGACCTAGCCCGGTGCCTGTCGGAGGGGCGAGCCGACCAGCCACTAGGCGAGGTTGTCAGCGGCTTGCTCATCACGGCATTCCCCGAGGAACCACTGTACCGCGCTCGGGATCGTTTACACGAGGAGGACGTAGGCCGCCTCATCGTGGTGGACCCAACAGACCGGCGCCGTTGCCTTGGCATCATTACCCGGACCGACCTGCTGCACGCGGAAGCCGAGCATGACGTGGAACACGGCGGGTCGTGGGGCCCGGGCCATCGTTGACCTTCTGCCCGGGCCCATTGTTATCCAAGGCCCCAGGCAACATGGTGATGTCCACCCGCGGTGCACACGTATGCATGGACACTTTGGAATGGATTGAGGAACACAGCGCAGCGGCCACGGTGACCGCTCAAGACATCGATATTGCACTGCGCGCGCGGGGCGACGGACGTTCTGCAGCGCAAGCGTTGTTGCCCCGCCTCCGAGCGCTCCGCGAGTTCCTAGCCGAAGAGGACCGACTCTTCTTGTCGATTGTGAAGGAGCACTACGGTTCACAGCCCAACCACCCCGTGGCAGCAGACGGGGTGTTGCGCGAGCGCATCGTTGACCATATTGACGCCGTGGAAGACCTTCTGCTGATCGGCGCCAACTGCCGTGACGCGTTGGAACGGCTCGTGCCCGAATTGCGCGCGTGGGCTCGCTACGAGGAGAACCTGCTCATCCCGTTCGTATCTGACGAGATGGGGGGCCTGTTTCTCAAGGAAGCCAACGCACGCCTGGCGGCCGCTGGCCAACCAGACGAATATCCAGATCTCACAATCCTAGACAGACCTTGACGGGGACAACGGGCCAGGGGACGATGCGGCACCCGGATAGCGGACTTGCTATCCATTGGGCATATGCAGCTGCAGGACTGGATGGCTCACCACCACGGTAAGGCACGCGAACGAGCCCGGAATATTGAGGAAGTCCTAGGGGGCGACGAAGCGACCGTCAAGACCGCCGCCCGCGACATCCTCTCCAGCCTTGGTGATGTGCAAGACTTCCTCACTGAGCAAGACCACGTGTTCTTGGCGGCCCTGCGCGAACGGCTGGGCGATTTGGCGGGCCCGCCCTTGAACCGCGATAACACGTTGCGGCAAGCCATTACTGCTCATATTCGGGGCCTGGACGCCTGCCTCCAGCAAGGCCGCGATGCCAGGCCGTACCTGCAACGCCTCGTGCGGGACCTGACTGCGTGGGCAGACTTTGAGGAAACGGAGTTGGTGCCTTGGGCTGCGGAAATGCCGGATTATGTCCTCGAAGAGGTGGACCGCCGCCTGGAACAGATTCGACCACCGGGTCCCCGGGAACGCGTGGAGAGCCCCGCGACGACGACCACCATCTAGTCGTCCCGTCCGGTCAGTGCATCCACTGAGCAGGCGCTCCGCATGCGCCTTGCCACCTCTTGGCGAACGCCTCGGCCATCCTGGAGGCCAACGAGGTGCAAGGTCGCCCCTCGGCGCCCGTATGCAATGACATCCACTCGAGTGATTCCGAGAATAGCGTCCAATACCGTGCGACGATGGCGGATGGCAGTCACCTTCTCCCACGGAATGCGTTGGTCACTTTTCGCCAGCAGATTGGTGGTCACTCGCACGCCGTCGTCATCGATGGCATAACGGGTGAAGTACAGGCGCAAGGCGGGTAATGCTGCGGCAATCATGGCCGGGTAGAGACTGGTTACTTGGCCGGCAATGAGCGTAGCAATGGCGGCGGCGGGCCGACCTTGGGCCAACAGGCCAATAGCCACCGGTACCAGCAGCGTGGCAAACAGGCCCAAGACCTTCACGCCTTGGTCCACGGCGGCGCGCATGCTTGGCCGCGTCTGAATCATGGCCTAGCCTCGTCGATGACGGCTTTCACCGCCTCTGGGTCATGGACGCCGATAAAGACAACCGGAGCCTGGTCGCTTCCAGCGGTGTTCACCGTGATGACTCCATATCCGAAAATGCGGCCCGGAATGTCTTGGGCAACGGTCACATCGGTGACCTTGGCGAACGTGGTTTCCACGCGCCGGCGACTCAGCCAGCCGGACGTGACAAAGACGCCGCTGTCCGTGACGTGGAAGCGCATGTAGCGGAACTGAATGAGTCGCGTTGCGGCGGTTGCCACGGAAGCGACGAAGAACAATCCCGCCGGCAATAACAGGAAACTATCCCCGGCCACCCCGCCCACTAGAAAACCAATGGCGATTAGGAGGAAGAATCCAACTTGGGCCAGGCTGACGGCCAGCCAACCAGTACTCGGGCCACCTTGCCAGAGTGTGCTTCCGTCCTTGGCGCGGGACTGGACTGCGGGGGCCTCGGCGCCTTGCTCATGGCGGGGAGCATGCTCGCCAAGCAAGGTGTGCAGGAACCGAGTGCGGGCGTCCTCAACATCTTGCTTCCAGGCGAATGGGTCACGCACGCCGGCAACGGAAAGACCAGTCCCCGCCGTCTGGACCCGCACCGTGCCGAAGCCGTACCAACGACCCCAGAGAGACTGATGGACATGCAGGTCGGTGACCTTGTCATACGTGGTTTGTAGGAGGTTCCACCGGAGGCGGCCATATCGATGATACAGTCGTTGGTCCGTGACCACGTAGCGACTCGTCACCCTTCGCCAATGCAGAAGTAGCGTCGCCCAGGCGGCTAGTACGGTTGCCACGCCAATGCCAATGAGCCACCATGTGGATTCCAGCACGAACGCCTGCAACCAGACCAATACGCCGACGACCCCGGCCCAGCCCAGGCCAATGCCGATGAGCCCGTCGAGGATGCTCAATGGGTGCCGGTCGGCGTCGAGCAGGACCTGTTCGTCCTCTTGGAGCCAGTCCACGGCAAGCCACGCGACGACTGTGGTTTGGTCGTTGCGGACCGACCCCTAGTTTTTGACCCCCTTCCTAGTGCCCCGGCCCATGAGCCAAACCACGGTAAGCGAGCATCACGCCCTGCTCGACCGCCTCGGCATCGACGCCTCCACACCCATCGCTGGTACCCATGACGGTGACGCCTGGAGCGCCAATGGCCCGACCCGGGACGTTCACACCCCCATTGATGATTCTCTGCTTGGTACAGTCCACGACTCTACTGCCGCCGACGTGGACAGGTGCATTGCCAACGCCCACGCCGCTTTCGCCCAATGGCGCATGGTGCCGGCACCCCAACGGGGCGAAGTGGTACGCAAATGGGGCGAACGTCTGCGCCAACAGAAGGACGACCTCGGCCGCCTCGTGAGCATCGAGATGGGCAAAAGCCTCCAAGAAGGCCTCGGGGAAGTCCAGGAGATTATCGACATCTGCGACTTCGCCACGGGCCTGAGCCGTCAATTGTATGGCAAGACCATGCACAGCGAGCGCCCCCAACACCGCATGTATGAGCAATGGCACCCTCTGGGAGTTGTCGGTGTCGTGACTGCCTTCAATTTCCCCATGGCGGTGTACGGCTGGAATGCTGCACTCGCCCTCGTATGCGGCGATACCCTCGTCTGGAAGCCCAGTGAAAAGACCCCCCTCACCGCAGTCGCGTTGCATCAGACGCTACACGACGTGCTTACTGAAGCGGGCCACCCCCATGTGGCTACCCTCATACAAGGCGCCGCAGACCCCGTCGGGGAAACCCTGGTAGGCGACAAGCGCGTACCCCTGGTGAGCGCCACCGGATCGTGCCGCATGGGTTACCGCGTCGGTGAAACCGTCGCCGCCCGCATGGGCCGCACCATCCTGGAACTAGGTGGCAACAATGGCATCATCGTGGCCCCGACCGCCGACTTGGACCTAGCCGTCCGTGGTGTCCTCTTCGGCGCCGTCGGCACGGCGGGCCAACGGTGCACGAGCACCCGCCGCGTCTTCCTCCACAAGGACATCGCAGACCAGTTCGTGGCCTCCCTCGAGAAGGCCTATGGCCAGGTGACCGTGGGCGACCCCCTCGACGAATCCAACTTGATGGGGCCACTGATCGACGCCGACGCGGTGCGCATGTTCAACGAGGCCGTGGCAACTGCTAAGGACCAGGGAGCAAAACTCCTGGCGGGCGGTGACGCGCGCAGCGACTTGGGCGCCTGTTACGTCCAGCCGACGCTGTTCGATTGCACCCACCTGGGCTTCCGGGAGTTCCCCTTGGCCCAGGAGGAAACCTTCGCACCCGTCCTGTACTTGTTCGCCTACGACGACTTCGAGGACGTGCTCGCCCAGCACAACGAAGTTCGCCAAGGCCTCTCCAGCGCCCTGTTCACGAATGACGTGCGAGAAATGGAGACCTTCCTATCCCACATGGGCAGCGACTGCGGTATCGCGAACATCAACATCGGCACCAGCGGCGCCGAAATCGGTGGCGCCTTTGGCGGCGAAAAGGAGACCGGCGGCGGCCGCGAGAGTGGCAGCGACTCCTGGAAGCAGTACATGCGCCGCCAAACGAACACCATCAACTGGGGCAAGGACCTCCCGTTGGCCCAGGGCATCGAGTTCAACCTCTAGGTCGGCCGGTTCCCGGCGGCGTCCTATCATCCCCGGTCCCCCTGCCGCGCCCCTTTAGAGGGAACGCATCCGACAAGACAGTGTGGACCAGGAGCGAAGCCCGACAGGACTTTCCGGGCTCGACGGCCGCATTAAAGGCGGATTGCCCGCCGGAAGTGTCCATCTGCTGGTAGCGGATGCCATGAACGCGGTGGAAGCATTTTGCCTGCAAGTGGCACGAACAACGGATGGTATCCTCTGGGTTGCCGGCCCGGAAGTGGACGACCTTACGGGAAAGGACGTGGACGTGGAGGAAGTGGCTTCGACGACCAACATCCCTGACCTGTACAAGGGCCGCCGGCACGTGCTTTGGTCCGTGACGACCCTGGTGGATGAGCAAGGGTGGGACGCCGTTTGGAAGCGCCTCAAAGAACTGCGAGCCCAGGCGCGATCCACGGGGGCCCAACTCGTCGTGGTCGCGGAGTTCGAAACCCTCGAAGCCGGACAACTGGCCCGGCTCAAGGCATGGGCCGACGGCGTCATGGAACTGAGTTTCGACCGCCAGGGCTTCGGCCTGTACCCCGTGCTCCGGCTTACCAAGATGCGCGGCGCACCCAACGTGCCGGGCCTCATCTTGTTCAAGGAGACGGAAAAGGGCCTGTTCTTCGAATCAACCCAGCGGGTGGTCTGATGAAGCGCATGGACGACGTTGGTGTGTCCCCGGTCATCGGGAGCCTACTCATTCTTGCCGTGACGGTCATGGGCATGACCGCGGTCATTGTCTGGGGCGCCCCAGCCGTTCAACGCGCCCAGTCGGAAGCCGCCCAGGACAACGTGGTCGAGGAACTACGCGACCTGCGCCGCCGGGCCCTGACATTATCCGTGCCGGACGCCAGCCGCGTCCCGGTGGTGCGGCTGGGCTCGGGAGAGTTCTCCTCGAGCGACGGTGACCCCATCCTTATCCAAACCAGTATGGACCCATCCAACGTGGACTGCGAGTTTCGCATTACGAACTGGGGCGACGGTGATGATACATTCAACGTGGATCTAACAGGATGCCGCGTCGCAACCACGGCCCCCTGCGTGACATGTCTGACCGTGGAGAAGGTGAACGGTGGTGTTCTGGCGGATGTCACCGAAACCCTAGTCGTCAATACGGTGACACTGAGCGAATCAATGGCGGATAGTGATTGGCGGATTCGCATCAATGACGCTACCACTACCTATGCGGAGGCGTGGATTATCCACACAGGACGGTTGTCATGGGAGGGACCAGATGGCCTCAAGGCCAGCCTCGAGGGCGGCGCTGTGTTCACCAGCGACGGCAATACCCAGTACCTACTGGAGCGGCCCGCATTCCAAGAAAACGCGTTTGGCACGAACGACTACCTGCTTCGCCTGCCCACCACGCGCGGCGACGACGCCGTGCAGGGGCAGGGAGATTACCAGTTCTACATGGGCCTCACGGGCATCCACACCCGCACCGATACCACAACCGCGTACACGCTGCGCATCCAAGGCAGCGGGGAATACGCCGAAGGGTGGTGCAACACGTTCCTCATTCGAAACCAAGACGTCGCTGGG
>JBFJXU010000106.1:0-7050 GCA_041622975.1 Thermoplasmatota archaeon | reverse complement strand
CGGAACAATGGTCATGTTCAGGGTGTTGAGGGCGATACCCATGTAGCCCATGGTACCGTAGGTCCAAGTGACACCGATACCTAGCGCCGTGAAGGAGATGAAAATGCTGCGGACGTTGCGGAATGCCGCCCACAGACACACGATGATGAACGCCGCAATGATGGGCATGAGGCGCACCATATCCTGTTCCACGAGCTCACTGCTGCGAGCATTAGCAACAGGCATGTCCACCGTAAGGAGCGGCGGGTTCCAGGGACCCCAGACAGTGAATTCAGTTTCCCCATTCTCCACCGCCTCAAGATAGTCGTCGCGGGCATCAATGATGGATTGCCCGAGGTCACGCATGTTGGCGTCGTTGTCGGCCGCCGGCATGAACAGCATGGCACCGTGATTCCAACTGGGACTGGCAATGGCGTCCAGGGAGCCGTAGACCGCGGCCTTACTCGCTTGATCCACCGCGAAGTATCGTTGCGCGCCGTCGGGCGTGGTGTAAGGGGGCAGAGCGAAGGATTCGGGGGGCGCCTCGCCGTAGCCACCGGCCAGTGTCCAGTTGAGAAGGGCGTAGATACCGGCGTGGCTGATGACCCGGTCGAATTCTGTGCGCTCCTGGATGAACCGCTTCAGTTCCTCCTGCGCGCGAATGTAGACCTCATCCGTGATGTTGTGGCTGTTAGCCTGAATCTGGTGAGGCCCCTGCGGCGGCCCGGTGGCGCCTTGATCGTCGTAATACGCTCCGCCACGATACACGAGTTTCTCGTTATCCGCCGCCCAGTACCTCCCGTCTTCGTCCACATGCAGCTGGAACGTGACTTGCTGGGTGAAAGTGGAACGGAAGCGGTCGGTGAGGTTGTGCGCAGCCTCCGTGTTATGGTTGCCACGCGGCAGCACGTCGGCCACGTCCACGTTGGTGGTGATGAGCGTCACGCCGTAACCGGCAAACAGCGTCAAGACCAACACGACGGCGACCACCGGTTTTGCATTCCGGCTGCTCCACAGGCTCGTGCCGCCGATGGCCTTGCTTACCACTTCATCCAGACGTACCATGTCCGACCATCAGGCACGACCCAGAGACTCATGATAACCGTTGTCGGAGGCCGCCGCTCGCGGAAGGGTCTCCAAGGAACGCCTGGACGGGTTCACACTTGGCCGCGTTCGCGTCGCACGGTATGCACGGCTAGGAGTCCCAGAACGGCAAACACCAGGGGATACGTACCCCAGTAGAGAACCCCCAAGAAAAGGCCGGCTTGGGACTGCGTCAGGTCCCCCTGACTGATGCGAAGAAACAGCGCCCCCATCATGGCCAAGACCATGGCCGAAAAGGTGAGTGCCAGTAGCCCGATGAAGCCTCGACCGGCGTCCAGCAAGTCACACCTCGAGGTAGGTGTTGCCAGCGAGAAGGTCCTGGTAGACGCGCTTCATCTCCGTTGCTTGTTCCTTAGAGATGCGTCCGTTCTCAGTAAGCCGATCGATGCGGCGGCGCAGGCGGCGGCGCAGGTCCCCCGGGTCATAACGAACCCATTCCAGCATACTCGCTACGTTGCTACCCGACAGAACTTGGTCGATGGAACCCCCGTCAGGCGTAGGCGATGCAATTACTTCGGCTGTCTCCCCGAACAGGTTGTGGTAGTCCCCCAAGGAATCCTGGTAGGCCCCCACTAGGAAGGCGCCCAAGTAGTATGGACGACCGTTGTCCTTGTGAATGGGTAGTGCGGGCTTCGTGCCCTCCGGGTCGATGAAGCGGCGCACTTCACCGTCAGAGTCGCAGGTAATGTCCGCCAGCGTCGCCTCCAACGTGGGCACCTCCGTGTGGCGATGCAATGGAAGCACTGGAAATTGCTGCTTGACGCCCCAGACGTCTGGAAGAGACTGGAAGAGACTGAAGTTGACCACCATGCGGCGGCGCAGCAGACGCCTGATGTGGCGATACTCTTCAGATTCCTCTTCACCTTCAGCCACGAGTATGTCCGCCATACGGTCCAGCGTAGCCATGAACAAATCCTCGCCGCGAGCCAAGGCTTCAAGCCCCAAGTGACCAAGGTCGAACAGGGCCTGCAAGTCATCTCGGTATTGGTTGGCATCGTGGAATGACTCGAACACGTTCTTGGCGTTGAGCGCGTCGGCCAAGTCATACAAGTTGGTGAGTTGCACGGGGTCGTCGGAGCGGCGGGCACCCGCAACACCGTCGCGGCCATTCCCCGACATACGCAGGGCCCGCGTCACGAGAATCGCGTGTGGGGCAACGACCGCCCGCCCGGATTCGCTGATGATGCCAGGCATTGCGACACCACCTGCATCGCAGGTTTCCTTCACGGTTGCCACGACCGTGCTGGCATATTCTTCCACCGTGTAATTCGCCGAGTTGTGGCTACTGGACCCGGAGCCGTCGTAGTCCACGGCCAAGCCCCCGCCGACATCGAGCCAGCGCAAACCCACGCCCATCTTCACCAGTTCTACGTGAATGCGGGCTGCCTCTCGCGTACCTGCGGAGATACGCCGAATGTCACTAATCTGGGAACCAATGTGGTAGTGGAGCATAGCCAACTGATCCAAGTGTCCAGCTTCTCGTAGGCTCTCCACCGCAGCCATGACCTCGGAGACCGTGAGTCCAAACTTGGATTCCAGGCCGCCACTAAGGGCCCACTTGCCAGGCGCCTTGGTCCGCAGTTTGAGCCGTAGGCCCAGCAGGGGCGGATTTTCCAAACCATCGAGAAGCGGAAGAATGAGGGGAATCTCACCAATTTCGTCAATCACAATGATGACGTTGTCCTTGAATCGCGTGGCGTGGCAGGCCGCTTCCACGAAGGCACGGTCCTTGTACCCATTGATGATTAGGAGACTGGAGCGATTAGGGTCCATGGTCAGCGCGGCCACCAGTTCCGCCTTCGACCCAACCTCAAGGCCATGCTTCCATTTGCGGCCCGCCTTCGCCAAGGTCTGAACGACGAGTCGATTCTGATTGACCTTGACGGGGAAGACGCCCCGATACGCGGCCTTGCAGTCATTCTCTTTGAGCGCTACTCGAAAAGCCTCATTGATGCGATGCACGCGCTGCTCCAGTAGCCTGGGGACCCGGAGGACAAAGGGTGGGCGCACCCCGCGGTCTGCTGCTTGATTGGTCACGGCAGCCAAGTCGATGTAGTCTGCCGACTCGGGGTCCGGGTGAAGCACCACGTTGCCCTTGTCGTCAATGTCCACGTGGCCCTGGCCCCAGCCGGCCACGTTGTACGTCTCCTTGGCCAAGCGAACGGCCGACCGTGTCACGACCGCGCGACCGAGCCACGGCTTTAAGCATCGTGCCGAGACGTGGCCGCGCCAGGCGCCGGGGCCCCGGTGGCCACGACCCTTGCCTCCGCCGAACGCGTCATATAGCACCCCTGTCTCGCCGGCTCCAGCCCTGGAGGAGCCATCCTTGAAGAGCGACCTGCTGCTGAAGATCAAGGACGCCGAAACGGCGGTCACCGACCGCGTCGCCCAGGCGGAAACGGAGGCCCGCGACATCGTCGCAAAGGCCCGCCGCGACGCCGAAGCCGCTATTGCCGACGGCAAGGAGCAGGCCGACCACGCTTACCAGGAGCGATTGGACGCCGCCCGTGCCGAAGCCAAGGAGCGGGCCGACGTGATTCTCGAAAAAGGCCGCAAGGAGGCAGCGGCCCTACGCGAACGGTTCGAAAAGGGCGCCGACGATGCCGTCGAGCGCGCTCTGACGACCTTCACGGAGAGCCTGTAGATGTTCAAGCCGGTCCGCATGACCCGCGTCCTCCTGGGTGGTCACCGCGACCACATGGAGGACGCCATTGCTCTCCTGCATGCCAAGGCGAGCGTTCACATCGAGGACTTCCGCGACGCCGATGCGGTCACCCAAGCGGGCGACCCTCTCGAATCCGGCGACCGCCTTAGCAGCCAACTCGTTCGGGTTCGTGGCCTCATCCAAGCCCTCGGCGCAGACGTCGACCACGCCAAGTCCATGGCAACGGACGACGCGGACCGGATCATCAAGGACGCCGAAGCGGTCGTCCTTCCAGCCGTAGACCGCTTGACCGACCTGCGTCAGCAGGTCCAGGCCCTCGACGCCGAAGCAGATGCCCTCGAGCCATTCCAGGCCATGAGCATCGACCTCGGGGTTGCCACATCCCTTTCCAGTTTGACGGCCTACATTGGGCACGTCAACACCGACCCCCGCGGCGACCTCGGCAACATTTCCTTCGAATGCGAAATGGACGACAACGCCATTGCCTTGTTCGTGCCGGCCGCAGACGCCAAGGAAACTGAAGCGATACTGGCTCGCCACAGCTTCACCGCCGCCGCGCTGCCCACGATCAAGGGCACCGCCGCTGATCGCCTGGCGACCATCCGCCGCGAGGCTGCCGAGACCCTGCAATCTGTGAGCAAGGCTGAGCAAGAAGTGGCCGCCCTGCGGGAGCAATGGGGTGAACGCCTGGCCGCCCTTGAGGCAAGCCTGAGCCAGGAAGTGGCCAAGACTCAAGCGCCCTTGCAATTCGGCGTGACCGAGACCACGTTCCACGTTGAGGGCTGGGTCCCCCGGCGCGACATGAACACGCTGCGCGACGGCCTCAAGGACCGCTTCAAGGGACGCGTCTACCTCGAAGAATTGGGTGACGGCCCAGCAACGGCCGGCCACCACGACGACCACCACCACGTGAGCGCCGCGGACGAGGCACCTGTCCACACGCAACATGGTGGCCCTGCCAAGCCGTTTACCTTCATCCTCAACCTACTCAGCCGACCTCGCTACAACGAAGTCGACCCCACGCTGCTGTTGGCTCTGTTCTTCCCACTCATGTTCGGCCTCATGGTCGGCGACTTGGCCGTGGGCATCCTCATCATGCTCTTCGGCCTCTTCATCAAGAAGAAGCCCCTCATGGGTATCGGCGGTCCCAGCGTTGGTAACGCGCTCGTCATTGGTGGCTTGTTTGCGGCTGTGATTGGTGGCGTCGTCTTCGGCGAGGCACTCGGCATTCACTTCGTCGTCAACCAGCACGGCATTGACGAAGGCGAAATGTCCTGGCATTGCATTCTGGGCATGGATATCCCCCTCGAGAACGAGGGCGCATTCTTCCACCTCACGACGGACACCCCCATTGACTGTGCCGGTGCGCACCATGCAGATGGCGGGACAGGTGATGCCCATGCGGCCGTCGACCCTGGGCATGGCGCAGCAAGTGCAGATAGCCACGGGGACGGCATTGTGACGCACGCTGAAACCAGCGAGAAGCAAGGCAGCATCCTGGCCCCCCACAGCCACACGCACTTGTCCGCCGGTGGCTTCGTCAACCTCGGTTACTACTCCAAGATCCATGATATTCAGGCCCTACTGGTCTGGAGCATCATGATCGCCCTCGTCCACTTGACCCTCGGCTTCCTGATTGGAACCCGCAACGTCGCCAAGGGACACGGCGTTACACTTGCAATCCAAGAGAAGGTCGCCTGGCTCACCCTGATGCTGGGCTTCGGCGTCCTTGTCTACGGCCTTACCGGAGGACCCTCCTGGGGCACTCCCACGGGCGCCGGCATCATCGTGGCTAGCATCGCCCTCCTTTGGATGGGTGCTGCCAAGGTCATTGGTGCCGGATTTATCGCAGTCCTGGAAGTCTTCGGCTTCCTTGGCAACATCCTCTCCTACACTCGTCTGGCCGCCGTCGGCGCGTCCAAGGCCGGCATGGCCTTGGCGTTCGCCGCCATCGGCTTTGATGTGGTAGGAGGGGCGGCTGGTTGGGTCATCTACCTCTTTGGTATGGTGGTTATCACCCTGCTAGCAATCCTGACCGGTGGGCTACACGCCCTGCGTTTGCAGTTCGTGGAGTTCTTCGGCAAGTTCTACGAAGGTGGTGGACGGGCTTACGAGCCCTTCGGCCGCAACTGAACCAAAAACCAACAAAATAAAGGAGCGAAACAAAAATGGCTATCGAATCTGGTCTTCTCGGCATCGGCGCCGGCCTCGCGGTCGGTCTTGCAGGCATCGGCACCGGTATCGCCCAGAAGGGTATTGGCAGTGCAGCAGTCGGCGCGACCGCCGAGGACGAGAAGAACTTCGGTAAGGGTCTGGTCCTGACCGCCTTGCCCGAATCAGTCGTCATCTTCGGCCTTGTGCTGGGCATCCTGCTCTGGCTCAACATCTAAGCCGGGAGTTCCGACATGGGACTTGAGCAGGTCATTGACGACATCCGCGGCGACGGCGACCGACGAGCCGAGGCCATCCTGGCCTCCGCGAAGGAAGAAGCCCAAGGCATCCTAAAGGAAGCCAAGGAGCGAGCCACGGCCTACGAGGTACAACGCCTCACCCAGGCTGACAAGGAAGCAGAACTGGTCGCCCGACAAACGGTGAGCAGTGCTGAATTCGAGGCGCGCAAGATGGTGCTCTCCACGCAGGCCGCCCTCCGCAAGGAACTGCGCAGCCGCGTGCTGGAAAGCCTCGCCGGCATGGACGCCGAAGACCGCGAAGAGCATGTCAAAGCCCTGCTCGACCGCGCCAAGCAAATCATCCCCGATGGCACCGTACACGGTTCCGAGCGCGATGAAGTCGCCCTTGGACGCCAGAAGACCTTCAAGGAAGGCAAGCCCATCAAGGGCGCTGGCGGAATCATCGTGGAGAGCAGCGACGGCATGGCCCGACTGGACCTCACGTACGAAACACTCTTGGATGAAGCCTGGCGAGATATTACCCGCCAGGAATCCAGCCTACTCGGGTGAACCATGCTAAACCTGCTACGCGGCGCTGAGGAAACCAACTACCCCTACGCCGTGGCCCGCGTGCAAGCCAAGCGCTCGCGACTTCTCGACGCGGAAACCTTCGCCAAGGTCCTCAAAATGGACGTGTCGGAGATTACGCGTTTCATCGAAGACTCGGCTTACAAGGCCGACGTAGATGAACTGGCAAGCCGCTTCGAAGGCCTCGACTTGCTGGAAGCCGCGCTCACCGTCAACGAGGAGCGCACCCACCAGGAAGTCCGACGACTCATGGCAGGTGAAGGCAAGGACCTCATCTCCTTGTACCTGAGCCGGTACATGGTCGAGGACCTCAAGACCCTGCTG
>JBFJXU010000105.1:0-7074 GCA_041622975.1 Thermoplasmatota archaeon | reverse complement strand
GGCACCAGTCGCGCGACGGCCCATGAGCGCCTCAAACGCCTGTTCGCCGAGGGCACCATTCGAGGAACATCCATTGATGTGGACCCTGCCGCCCTAGGCCGACCCCTACGGGCATTTCTGCTGGTGGGTTGGCAATCCGAGGGAGAGGCCGACCAGCGCAAGGTAGGCCGCGCCATGGTGGCACTCCCGGAGGTCCAACGCGTCCACATCGTCACGGGCAGCCACGATTTCCTCGTGGAGGTCCAAGCCCGCGACATGGACGCGGTCGGGCGCCTCATCATCGAAGGCCTCCGTCCCCTGCCAGGCGTGGGCAACACGGAAACCATTCTGACATTCTGGTCCTTTGGCGAGGGCGACAATACCTAGAATGGCTCCGCCTCGTATTCCAATTCATCCCAGGCAGTTTGCTTGGCTGCTTCGGGGCCCAGGTAAGTTGCTTCCAAGTCCTTGATTCGGCCATAGACCGATTCCATCTTCGGCATGTGCCCCAGCAGCCGTTCATTCAGGCGCACCATGCGGCCCAGAATCTGCTCCACCTCGGTCGGTCGTTTTGCCTCCACATCTTGCAGCATGCTGCACTTGTTGGCGGCAGTGGCCTGCAGGACCGTCAACACATGTTCGCCCATGTCCGGCACCGCGACGCGGGCCCGCCTAGCCAATGCCACGCCTTCCTGAGCCAGCGCACCACTCAGCCGCCGCAAGGCCAAGTCGGCGTACACGTCGCCGTTCGTCTTGCCATACAGGGCGCCCACGGGGTTGATGGCGGCATTCACAATGGCCTTGGTCCACACGGCACTTCGCATGTCGGCCCCCCATTGAGGTTCCAACTCTGCATCCGATAGGAGCCCGAAGGCCCGGCGCGCCGCCGCTTCCCCCTCCGGCAGAAAAGGGCCGCACGTGGTTGGACCCGACCCCGCGTGCACAAGGCGACCTGGCGCCATGCGGGTCACACCGTGGCTAGTGAGACAGACAGCCACCCGGTTCGCGTCCACGTGGCGGGCCAATTTCTGCGCGTTTCCAAGCCCGTTTTGCAGGGTTGCCACCACACCGTCTGAACCTGCCATTTGGCCGGCGAGAGCCGCGACGTCCGCCGTTGCCGTGGCTTTCGTCGCTACGAACACGGCATCGAACGGCCCCTCAGGTGCCGTGGTAAAGTGGTCAATGAAGGAGCCATCGTGAAACTCGGTGAGGCCGGAGATGCCAAAGCCATCCATGGCGTCAATAGTGGCCTGCCGGGCTGTACAAACCACCTCGTGCCCGGCCACATGCAGCCTTGCTGCTAGCAGACCGCCCACGGCACCTGCTCCAAGTACCAGCACCCGGGTCATGTTACACCGTGACGCGTCGGTGCATGCTCAGGATGCTTTCCAGCGTCTCGCTGCTTGCTTCATCCAGAATACTAGGCGCATCGTCGCGTACATCGAGCCCCCCGACGCGTTCCATCCACTGCTGTACCACGGCGGGATCCAACCCGGCCAGGGGCCGCAGCACGGGCAAGACGCCGTCCACTTGCATGTTTGACTCCAAAGTGTCGCCGGTCACAACAGCCACTGCCCCGATGCGGCGGCCCAAGCTTGCCGCGGCCTCCACAAGCGTCTGCTTTGCAACAGATCCACTGCATACAGGCAGGATGTCGATGTCGCGTTGCAGCCCCCATTTGATCAGCGGCTCAACGACCTCCAAAGGAACGCTGCCTTGGTCGCCCGCATGAATGGGAACGACGCGGCAGCCGCGCCGCAGCATGAACCAACAGGCAAGGCCACTCGCGGCATCCGAAACTAGGCCCACCACTTTGCCCTGGGAACCCACAGGGAGGCCCCCGGGGCCAGGTTGCTTCTCAACGTAGAGGTACGCCTTGGCGTCACGCACTTCGATGAAAACCTCGAGGTCAGGGTTGGAGAGGTCAACCTTCGGAGACCGGCCCGCCGCCTCTGCGGCCGTAAACACGGCGCTGCCACATTCAATGCCCATTTCCTGGCTCGAGTATTCGTGCTTGCCTTCGCGGCTCGCCCTAATGGCAAACGACGTCCATCCATCTCGTGTTAGAGCGAGGGCGGCCGCCGCCTCGCAGAGGTCCTCCATCTTGCTGGACGCCTGCATCGCAGGGCTGACTGACACCACGCCAAACGTGTGAGTGGCAACGTCCGCCAAGGCCGCCACATCTGGACCCTGCATCCACAAGCGCGAGCCCAGTACCGCAACGTTGCCCTCCACGGCCGCCAACACCATGGCATCCATCAGGTTGTTCTGCAAACGACCGAGCATTTGGCGTCGTACAGGGGGCGACTTGATGCCGACTTCCCCGAAGCGCACGAGCACGCCATCCCAGGACACGGGCCGCGCGACCCCCGGTGTCGTTAAAACCAGAAGCCTGCGTCGGCGGCCCCTGCCTGGGGCCACTGCGCCCCCGGCACCAGGCATCAGCCACCACGCACGGTTACCCAAGCGGCCAACGGGGCGCTCAGCCGCGACCGCAAGCGGTCACGGCGAGAACACGACGTCCCTCGCCACGCTCGGGCCGCCGTGCAGACTCAAGACCTCTTGAGCAATCATCCGCACAACACGCACGGTTACCCAAGCGGCCAACGGGGCGAGACTCAAGATCTCCTGCTTAGTGCTTCGCAGGTTCGAATCCTGCACCGTGCACTTCATTCAGCAACGCCGGCGTTTCCGCGGCTTCACGGCCCATGTTCGATAAGCCAAACACTAGGCCCGGCCCCATGCCGGCACCTGAGCATCAAAAGGTAAGAGAAAGAGGAGAAGGCGGCGTTGACTTGATTACAAGTCTTCGCGGTACAGCAGGGTGTCAGTGCCGGTGTGGACGATACTGACGCTGGCGTCAGCACTGCAAGTCCAGTAGTCACCGGCGCCAATGTTGCCACTTGTCATGGCAGTACCATTAGCCCAGTACAACGTACAAGTGCCGCTCGTCGCGGTGGCGGTGGCCTCATTGTACGCAATGGGACCGTTGGAAATCTTCACGACACGTACGGTTCCACCCGTACCCGACTTGTCGGTTTGGAACGACGCCTTGGGTGGGTCGTCCGTGTCACCACCAAGATCGCTTACGAGCACGAATACAACAGCAGCCAACACGACCGTGATGGCTACCATCAAAATTACACCGATAACCGGCGACACTGCTTCATCATGGGGAGGCTTTCGACCCATAAACAATGATTTCACGCCCACCGGGGAAGAAGTATTGGTGAAGGGGTGGAAGGGAGGAGGGAAAAGAAGCGCCTCGCGGAGGGGCGGCCCCGCTTACAGGTCTTCGCGGTACAGCAGGGTGTCAGTGCCCGTGTGGACGATACTGACACTGGCGTCAGCACTGCAAGTCCAGTAGTCACCGGCGCCAATGTTGCCACTTGTCATGGCAGTACCATTAGCCCAGTACAACGTACAAGTGCCGCTCGTCGCGGTGGCGGTGGCCTCACTGTACGCAATGGGGCCATTGGAGATCTTGACGACACGTACGGTTCCACCCGTACCCGACTTGTCCGTCTGGAACGAGGCCTTCGGCGGGTCGTCCGTGTCACCACCAAGATCGCTCACAAGCACGAATACAACAGCAGCCAACACGACCGTGATGGCTACCATCAAAATTACACCGATAACCGGCGACACTGCTTCCTCATCTTTCCCAAATACGCGTTTCCAGTTCATGATATGCGTCCTCCTGCGAGGGCAAACATGACTTGGTGCTGTGGGGCTTCAATGGCAGGGCCCGGGGGCATTGGGTTTTGGCCCCCCGACACCATCCCCCCGTTGCCCTCGGATTCAAATACTTCCTTGACCGCGCCCACTGTTGCGGGCTGGGCGGTGGAACCGCATTCAGGCAAGCAGGAAGGTGAATGTCACGGTCGTAATGAGGACCATGGCAAAGCTGTGCCTGAGGCCAAGCAAGGCCCGCCCTGTCCCCATCATCCCGGCCACGATGCCCCCGCCTGCCGCTTGCACAAGTGCGGCGATGAAGTAGAAGGAACGAGAGTCGTCAATGCCCACGCCTTCCGCGCTAAATTGACTAGCACCTCCTAGGGATGATGCCTGGGCGGCTTCACTTGATGCAATAATCTGGGGCACGAAGTCGTTGAAGAGAACCGCTGCCACCACAAGGAAGACGCCGAACGTGATGTAGATGATCACGGTGTACATGCTCATGGCTACCCCCCGTTCGTCCTCCATGTTCTTGATTTCCCGGGCATCGCGCGCCGCCGCCAGAAGCACGTCGCTGGTCGAACCTCCACTGCGGTCGGCCTCTAGGATGAGGTTGACGGCCCGCTCGATCAACGGTGTTTGAACGCGATCCTTGAACCTCGTGAGGGCTTCGCTGAATGGAACGTTCCAGGTCATCTGGTCCGCCATGCGCTGAATCTCCTCGGACAAGGGCCCGTATTCTCCCCGCGCCGCGATTGCTACCGCGTTCGGGAGCGTTAGTCCGCCACGGTGGCTGCTGGCCACGTCACGCAAGAAATCAGGAAAGCGCTGCTCGAGGCTGCGAATGCGGCGGTGCTCCTGGGCAATCCAGAACCCGTACGGGCCGACGCCCACCAAAATGCCCAGGGCCGTCATGTCCACCCAGCGATCGGGTGGGATGCCCAGGACATCCGTACCGGTTTTGACGGCAACGGCCAGACCAACCACTACTAGGGCCACGAGGATGCTTACGAGCAGAATGCCGTCCCCGATTCGCTCGCGACGATTTTCCTGGGGCCGGTAGAGGACGAATTTGTCCTCGGCCCGCGCGAGGAACGTTGCGGCGGCGACGCTAATGATGAGTGCAATCAGCGTTATCCCAACCATACCCAAGAAGATGGGACTGTTGCGCGCGTCTTCGAAGGCACCGGACGAGGTGCCACTAATCACCATGAAGGCAAGTAACACGAGGAACATCAACGCGAAGGCACCGAGCGTCGGTGCAATCACGCTCTTGGCGCGGTTGAAATACGTCTGGCCCTCGTAGATGGTTCGTTCCTCCGAGAGCAGGATATACGCGGTGGGCAGGCTGCGCACAACGAAAAGGTCGAGGACCGCGAAGGTAGCCGCCGCCAGGAACAGAACCGGGGCGTCGCCGGCCGCAAGGCCAGTCACCATGGTTTCCTTGGACGTCCAGGCCACCAGGATTGCCCCAATCGCCGCGGCCACTGTCGCCGACGCCGCAATCCAATGCATGGCGCGCGCCAGCGTGGACCGGTCGAGAGACAACGGGGTCTGGAGGCTTTTCCATAGAGCGAGAGTGCCATTGAGGGTGAGAATAGATCCAAACAGGATGCCCACCTGGATGACGGTTTCAGGAGTGACGTCCCGATCAAGGAACCCTGCCCGCAGCATGACCGCCCCGACTAGTGCTACGAAGGCAAGAATCAGCAGTAAGTTCAGGAAGATGCTGGATGCCTTGAGGATCTGCCAGGCGTGGACCTGGCCTCGGCGCGGGTCAGCGCGTTCCCGACCACCGTGAAGGCGGAGCAATTGGATGCCATCGCTGACTGCATTGGCACCAGTAAGCCCGAACAGCGCCACTGCCAACAAAGCAATGCCATGAGCCACACCGTATGATCCGAAGCCCTCGAACACGAGGTATACAGCAGGGCCAACGGGAATCACTGCCAACCAAAGCAGCACGAACAGGATGCGTCGGCGGCGCGGGCCAGCAGTGATGCTCGGCGTGGCTTCCATGTTAGGCCTCCGGTGTCATGGTCTTAATTGTATAGACGAAGCCAGCCTGGGCAAAGGGCAGCATCACGAGCACGAGGATGTAACCCATCGCCAGAGATTGTGTAGCGCTGTTGCCGAACATGGTCATCACACTGAGGATGACGATGAGGAACAGGGGTGCGGCGGCCACGACGACCACGAATGATTCAGCCAGTACACCAAGCGACTCCAGGAATTTCTTTTGCTCCTGGCGATTGTCGTACATGAACTGCTCCGACTTGCTGCTGAAGTAGCCCTTAATGTCACCGCCACTGGTGAGAACGGTGATGGCGCCTTGCAACAGGTCCTGCCATCGCTGGCTGGGACTGCGGTCGATGCCGACATTGAGTGCTTGGATGAGATCATAACCAAGCACATTGAGGTCACGGTCAATCCATGCGGCTTCTTCGGCGACTTGTCCGTAGATGGATTGTTGACTTAGACCATGGAAGATTCGTTGTGGAGTCGCCCCGGCAGCGGCCATCGTGCTGATGTAATTGAGGGCGTAGGGTAGTTTGGCATTGATGTCCCTGGCGCGCGTCCGGGCCTTGAGGTCCGGCTGGAGCAGTCCAAACAAGTGAACGGTTCCGGCTGCGGCCAGGGGCACGGGGAGCATGATCAGGGTCGTCGTCAGGCGTCCTGGGAGATAGCCGAGGTATTGCCCCACCCCGTAAACGATGACCACCAGGAGGCCGGCGAACGTGACAATCAGAGACGTCAGGTAGAGGGAGGCAATGTAAACATCGGGCCGAATCGTCATGTGGGCCCGTTGCAGGGCCCGCGATAGGTTGGTATTACGGCGGGCACCCTGCACTGCGGCACGGCGGAAATGCCGGTAGGCGAAACGGCGGTACGGGTCAAGGTGCATGTCGTTCACCACCCTGCTCGTCGCGGGCCACCTCGGAATCCGAATCCTGGCTAGCACCGCCTTGCGGCGCCGTTGCCCCAGTATGAGGCACCGCTACGTCCTGTTCCGTTGTGCGGGTGACTTTGGTGGGCTGGGGAGTCCCGGTGAACGGCTGGACACGACCAGCGGCGGTGGATTCCTTTTCCGCGCCGTTGGCACCCCCTTTCCCAGCGCCATCTTCGGCGCTACTGGCATCGCTGCCATCGCTGCCTTGGCCGCCATCGTCGGGCGCGGCGCCGTGGGTGGGTGGAACCCCGAACCCGGGTTGATCATCATCAGCCAGCAGCCAACTGACAGAGGCACTGATCAGATTGAGATTCTCGATTCCGCCGAATACTTGGGCGAGGCGCCCTACGGGGTAGGCATCCAGTGCCAACTCCCATTCAATCCGTTCGAGTGTCTGCCGAGGGTGCCGGTAGTACGCGTGGATGATCTCAGCGACTTGGTCCAACTTGAGGCGGTTGGTGTCACGC
>JBFJXU010000104.1:0-7103 GCA_041622975.1 Thermoplasmatota archaeon | reverse complement strand
TGATGAAACTCATCGAAGTCATTCGCGGTCACGAAACCAGCGACGAAGTGCACCAAACCATCCTGGATGTCGGAGCCAAAATGGGCAAGCAATGCCACACGGCACAGGACTTCCCCGGCTTCGTCGCCAACCGAATTCTAGCCCCGATGATTAACGAGGCGATCTTTGCCCTGCAGGAAGGTGTAGGCACCAAGGAAGACATCGACGCCATCATGAAACTGGGCATGAACCACCCCATGGGACCACTGACCCTCGCGGACTTCATTGGCTTGGACACGTGCCTCGCCATTCTGAATGTGCTCTACGACGGCTTCAAGGACCCAAAATACCGGCCCTGCCCTCTATTGGTGCAGAAGGTCCAGGCGGGCCACTTGGGCCGCAAGTCGGGGAAGGGCTTCTACGATTATTCGTAGGCCCGGCCCGCTTCGCGTAGTTCAGCGATGACTGCCTCGGCCTGCTCCTTGGGCCCCGTGGCGCGCAAGCGGATTCTCCCTCGTTCGGGGTAACTCCCGATGCCTACTTCGGGATAGCGCTGCTCCAAGTCCACGAGGATTTCGTAGAACCGCGATTCCTCCGTCCGAAGTACCAATTCCGCAACATGGAGGGGCTCGCCCGTTTCGAGGCTGGGGAGGACGCCCTCCTCGAACATGCGGACGAATTCGCTTGGGACACCGGGCAGGGTGAAAACGAGGGAATCCTGAATCGTGGCGATGCACCCAAGCGCCGTGCCGACCAGGTTCGGCATGGCCTTCGTCCCCTTGGGGAGGTAGCCCATTTTGAGTAGTCCCTTGTTGGGTTCAGGACTGTCAAAGTAGCCGCGCCGGTGGCCCTCGGCCACGCGTTCCCGCATCCATTGTTCGTGCTTCGGGTCGAGAGTCAATTCGACACCCAGGGCCGCGGCAATGGCATCCATGGTGCGGTCGTCGGGCGTGGGGCCGAGGCCGCCACTTGTGATGATGTAATCTGGGCCGCGGGCCGCCAAGCCAAGCAGGCTAGCGCTAATGTCGGCCACTTGGTCGGTGCAGACTTCCACGCGCGCGAACTGGATGCCGAGGCTCTTGAGGCGACGTGCCAACCAATTCGTGTTGGTGTCCTGTGTGTGCCCGGCGAGAATCTCGTCACCGATGATGAGCGCCATGGCTTGTTTCATTCATCACCTTGGTACCCCGTACAAATGAGGTAAACTTCACTCGATGCTTTGCGGCTGGCCGGCGGATGGAAGCGACTTACGCGATGAAAGAGCGAGCGCACTTCCTCCAGGAATTCTTCGAAGTCGGCGCCTTCGAAGACCTTGGCCACGAAACTGCCACCGGGCCGCAGGTGGGCGACCGCAAAGCGGAGGGCCATCTCACACAGGTGGATGCTGCGCGCCTGGTCCAAGTCGTACGTGCCAGTCATGTCGGGGGCCATGTCACTGACGACGGCGTCGAGGTGTTCTCGGCCGGTTTCAGCCAGCAAAGCGGCCAGCCGCTGGTGCGTCTCCTTCTTGGTGAAGTCCCCTTGGATGAAGCGGGCCCCTTGGATGGGCACCACCCGTTGCAGGTCCACGCCGACTACGACGCCGTCTTCGCCGACGAGTTCCACCAAGACTTGCGCCCAGCCACCAGGCGCGCAGCCAAGGTCAGCCACGGCGTAACCGGACTTAATCACCTTGGCTCGGTCGTTGATTTGCTTTAGTTTGTACGCGCTGCGGGCGCGGTAGCCGTCGCGCTTTGCCTGCTTGAAGTAGGCTTCTCGGCGGCGTTCCTGATACCAGCGCGTCACGCTGCGCGCACCATCATGTGGTGTTTAAGCCCCGGGGAAGGAGGTGACGGCCAATGTGCGCTGCATGAAGTGGTACGAGTAGTCGACTTCCTGTGCCCCGAAGGAGAGAGCCAGGCCCCACTGACCGGCGGCAGGAGATTCAACCAAGGACCCAGAGGCAGTAATCAAGTCGCACTGGCCACTGTCGGTGTAGCCCTGCTGGGGACTGGGGCCTTGCAGCGCCACGGTGTAACCGCCGGTGCCCGTGCAGGTGAGCGCATAATTCCCGTAGATGTCTGTCACGCCTTCGGCGACGGTGAAGGGATGCACCGAGAGCGGCTGGCTGCCTTGGCCTTCATCCTGGAGAATGGTTTCCAGGGTCCACGAGGCGATATCGCCCGTCCAGTTCCGATGGGCCTGTTGCAAGTTGGCCTCAAAATTGAGCGTCTCGTTGTCGAAGAACGCGAGGCGTGTGAACCAGCGCGTCGCCGGGTCGTATGTGTATTCCACGTACGTCTGGCCATCAACCGTGCCGACCATGTCCCAGACCCCGGCGTTGTGCGTGGCCTTGATGTTCACCGTAAACCCGTCCCACTTGGTGGACCACATCTTGCCGTTTTCCAGCGGCCAGGAGAAGAACTGAACGCGGTTGTCACCTTGGCTGCCCTCGAGGCCAGACTTGCTCTGAGGCCCGAGGTTGCTGACATCCGTCAAGGCGTCGAAGAACGCCATTTGGGCGTTGTCCGTGGCCGTAATCCAGTCGCTACCGGTTTCATCAGCGACTACAATGGTGTAGGTTGCAGGACCACCTGTACTGCTGAAGGTCCACGCATCACCGACGGCCCATTGCGGCGCGGTCGCCCGAGGTGCGCCGGAGGGAGAGGTGCCGGGGACGCCGTCGGAGAGGGGGTCTTCGCTGCGCACAACTTGGCCTTCGTCGCCGTCGTCACTGCAGCCAGTCAGGCTGACGGCCAGCAGGGCAAGCAGGACCACCATGGATCGCATGGCCTCGTGTAGAGACGGTGCCATCAAGAATGCCACGGACACATTTCGGGGAAATGAGCGAAAAAGGTGGGGGAGGCATGTGGGTGGTAGGTGCGGTGAACGAGCAGGCGAAGGGGTACAAGGGGGGAGGGGGAAGAGGCGAGCAACGAGTGAAGGTTACTGGTTGGGTTGGTTGGCGACGGAATCATCCCAGTAGATGTCCTGCGCAACCCCGGTGAAGTCGTTGCCGGACACCTGCCAGGCGACCTCGTTGTCCAGTTCGTGGGCAAAGATGCCATACTGGAATCCTTCCGCCACATTGGACTCGATGGTGATGCTGGCGTCATGGAAGCGATCCAACCGGATGGCGGCCGGAGCAACTTCCTCGCCACCCCAGCCAAGCATGTCCACCGGACTCGAGTCGGAGTTGTCGTCTTCGAGGGGAACGTAGGTTGCAACGTTGCCCTTGATGACAGTCACGACTTCCTTGGCAGCGTAGATGCTGATGGCGCTCTGGTAGATGTGGTCCTGGTACGTGAACACGCCCAAGCCGAAGAAGGACTCGGGTTCGCGCTCATGGAGGGTCACGTGGTTGCCGATCAACTGCAATTCACCAGGGTTCCGTTGCAAGTGAAGTTCGTCGTCGTCGGCGTTGAAGACATCCACCCAGAGGGGGCCATCGATAATGTTGTCAGCGACGACGATGCGGGTCTTGTGCGTGTGCGGCATCCGCAGGGATTCTTCTTGCTCGCTGTTGGCTTCCACGTCGTCGCCGCGGTGGTTGCGGTCTTCCACGCGCAGGCCGTAGCCAGTCGGGTCAGTGATGGTGTTCTGCACGAAGTACACGGAGTGCCAGCGGTCAGTGTGGTCGTGAGGCATCTTGCGGTCCATTTCCTCGCCGTGGTAGTGGCTGTGACTGGCGTCGTAGCCCGTGGAGTGGTGGTGGCCGTGCAGGTCTATGTCGACGGAGCCGACGAAGGTGTTTCCCTCGAAGATTCCCTGATTGTAGCCGTCAATGTTCATCACTTGGGTGTCGCGGAACCGGAAGATGGGCGTGGTTTCCATGACGCTGTCCCACATGGAATCGTCATCGCGAGGTCCGACGGTGTTGGAGGCGAAGATGCCATCGTAGTGACGAATCTGACCCACGAATTCAATGGTGTTGAATTCGATGAGGCCAGTGGTGAGGTCTGCGAGGCGGCGGATGTTCTCGTTGACGCGCAGGTCATCAATGTGGTTATGGTGGACCCAGACGCAGTCACCGTTCCAGTTGAGGCTCAACTGGCCACCAATGTAGTTCTCCTTGATGATGAAGCAGGCATCGGTGTCTTGGATGTACAGGTCGCCGGTGACATAGTAGCCGCTGATGACGAATGGATCCTCAAAGGTCCCGGAGCCACCACGTACGCCGTTGGATGGGTTGAATCCCTCATCTCCAATGATACGGATGTGGTGGACTTCCTCTAGGCTAGTGGCCGTGGACGCAGTGGGCACGGAGCCCGTGGCTTCGGGCCAATCGTAGCGGTGTTGGCCGAGTTCAAAGCCATACAGCACGGCGGATGTGCCGTAGGCATGGTTGTGGCCGGCGTGTTGGTCGTCGAAACTGGCTTCGGGTGCATCGTCGAGGTAGACTGCGACGCCCCCGAGGCCAGCGGCGAACAGGGCGGTCGCAATGAACGAGGCAACAAGGGGGGCTTGGTACGCCATATTGCCCAAGCCGCGTCCATCCCTACTTAAACTGAGTGGCGGAGACGGCTGAATGGCGCGACGCTTGGCACCCCACACTAGGTGGTTACAGTCATGCTGACCGCGTTGCCGCCCCCGAGGCACAGCGTGGCCAAGCCGCGATTGCCACCGGTGTCTCGAAGTGCATGAATCAACGTAACGAGTACCCGTGCGCCGCTGGCGCCGATCGGGTGGCCGAGGGCCACTGCACCGCCGCGGACGTTGAACTTGTCCCCAGGAACGCCCACCTTTTTCTGGACGGCACAGGACGCACTTGCAAACGCCTCGTTGTGCTCAAACAAGTCCACATCATCAATCGTCAGGCCGGTTCGCGTAAACAGATTCTCTACACTCACAATGGGCGCCTCCATGACCCACTCGGGCCTGGTGCCACTTGCATCATACGATTCAATGGTGGCAAGGACCTCGAGCCCGTGCTGCTCGGCGAAGGCTCGACTCACCACGACGACGGCCGCCGCGCCGTCACTCAATTGACTGGCATTGGCAGCCGTCACTTGACCGTCCTTGCGGAACACGGGGCGCATGCCACCAATCACTTCGGCCGTGGTGTCCGGTCGGATGCCCTCATCGACTGATACAACGGTGTCTCCCTTCCGGCCAGGCACCGTAACGGGTACGATTTCGGCGTCGAATGCCCCGCCCGCTTGGGCCTTAGCAGCCAATTGGTGACTGCGCGCCGCCAGGGCGTCCGCGTCCGCCCGGGACACATCGTGGCGGTCAGCCACAATCTCCCCCGTCTCGCCCATGTGGAAGTCATTGTAGTGATCCCATAACCCGTCATGCACCATGTGGTCAACCATTGTGATGGGACCCATCTTGTTGCCGCGGCGGCTTCCCAATTGAAGGTGCGGAGCATTGCTCATGGACTCCATGCCTCCCGCCACCACAACGTCCCGGTCACCGCACTTGATGGCCTGGGCCGCCAACATGACTGCCTTCAAACCAGAACCACACACCTTGTTCACAGTAAAGGCCGGAACAGAGTCGGGCACGCCCGCGCCAAGCGCAGCAGCACGGGCCGGGTTCTGCCCGAGGCCAGCCTGCAAAACGTTGCCCATGATGACTTCCTGGACGTCGGCGGACCCCACGCCCGCGCGTTCCACGGCGGCTTGAATCGCCACACTGCCCAGATCCGTGGCCTTCAGGCTCGATAGGCCACCGAGGAACTTACCAATGGGCGTCCGCGCAGCGCCGACAATCACCGCATCCATGAAGACGCGGGACAAAAAGGGAGTTGAAAAAGGGGAAGGAGGGGCTTTGACGCTCTAGCTGGACACGCTAATGTCATCAACGCGGACGCTGTTGATGGCATGGGCGAAGTCCACGAAGGCCATGCGGACCACCAGGCCACATTCACATGTGTAAGTGGCAGTGCCAGACTGGCCACCAGCACTAATCTCCGTCGTGGAGCCATCAAGCGCCGTCATGACAATGGTCGCGCCAGCCGCGAAAGGCTGACCCTCTGCGTCTAGGGTCACACTCCGGACTTGAACGCCAGGCAATTCTTGGTCCATTGAGCCACCGGGGCTGATGATTGCCTCACGGTCGCCGTCGTTGTCAGCGTCTCCGACAATGGTCTTCTCCATGTTCCAGAAGAGCGCCTTGAAGTAACTGTGTTGACCGAGATTCACGTCGCCGTCGCGCTCGTCAATGAAAGTCCCACCCGGAATGACGAGTTCTAGGTCACCATTGCGGACCAAATCACCAGTAGTGGGATCGAAGGCCGATGCTTGCATTGTTACGGCGGCAATCGCTGCTACCACGAACCACTTGGACATCATATGTACCGAATCGGGATTGTTTTGTTCATCTTGAAGGTTGGGGAAGGGGGAATATTGGAAGAAAGAGGGGGAAGGGTGCGATTCTCGGACCTCAGAGGGCAGCCGGGGCGCTGGCAGGATCGTTGCCGATGCACTGGGTGCCCAGTTGCGCTTCGGTCTGATCGTCGATGCCGTCACCGTCGGTGTCCGGGTTGTCCTCGCTGAGACAGGGGTCGCTGGCTTCGTCACCGTCGACGAGGCCATCGTTGTCACTGTCCTGATCGAGTGCATCGATGTCGCCGTCACCGTCAGTGTCGCCACCGCCGTCAGCGGCGTCTTCGATGCCGTCATCGTCACTGTCAGCGTCCAACGGGTCGGTGCCGTGCGTGTTGACTTCTTCGCCGTCGGTCCAGCCGTCGTCATCGCTGTCAGCATCGTGCAGGTCCGTTTCACCGGCATCCTGGACACCGTTGCGGTTCGTGTCCTCTTGGGCGTCCGTTAGGCCGTCGTTGTCACTGTCCGTGTCGTTGGCGTCACAGAGACTGTCGTTGTCGTGGTTGTCGGTGCCATCGAGGTCGTCACGGATGCCATCACCATCGGTGTCAGCGTTGTCGAGGTCACTGCACTCGCCAGCGTCGAAGACACCGTTGTGGTTGGCATCTTCATCCGTGTCGAGCAGGCCGTCACCGTCACTGTCCGTGTCGAGGGCATCAATGAGGCCGTCGAGATCTGTATCGCCAGTACCATCGAGGTCGTCGCGAATCAAGTCGCCGTCCGTGTCGGGGTTCAACGGCTCGGTGCCGTGGGTGTCAACCTCGTCCTTGGTGTTGAGGTTGTCACCGTCATCGTCAGCGTCGAGCGCATCGATGA